>JANJUH010000335.1 GCA_024710675.1 Lysobacterales bacterium | reverse complement strand
GCGCTTCCGGGCGATCACGCAGAGGGCCAGGCGGCGTTTCGAGCGGCGCGAGTGGACGGCGGCGCGGCTCGATGCCATCGAGCGCATCGAGCTCTACGATGTCTGCATCGCCGAGACCACGCGCCGGCTGGAATCGGAACTGGGCGAGCGCCTGCCCGACCGTGCCTTGTGGTCACAGATCCGCGACCGCTTTGCCGAACTGATCGCGCCACTGCTCGACCGCGAGCTCGACAAGACCTTCTTCAACACCCTGGCGCGGCGCTTCCACAAGACCCGCGGTGTCGATACCTCGACCGAATTCTTCGCGCTCGACATCGAGCCCACCGACCGCATCACCCACCCGGTGCCGCGCCTGAACTACGGCGCCACCGGGTCGCCGGCCGAACTCTTCGAGCGGGTGTTGACCGGCTTTCGCTTCGAGGTGCCCTACGCCGATGCCCGCGGCTGCGCGGGCAAGATCGCCGATGCCGTTGCCGGGCAACTCCCACGCTGGCAGGGCGAGCCGGCCATACGCGCGGTGGAGATGCTGGAGACGGTGTTTTACCGCGAACGCCGCGCCTACCTGGTCGGACGCCTGTTCGGCGAGCGCGAGTACGCGCCGCTGGTGATCGCGCTGGTCAACGAACCGGGGGGACTGCGTGCCGATGCGGTGATGGTGCTGCGCGACGATGTCTCGGCGCTGTTTGGCGTGACCCGCAGCTACTTCCAGGCGGACCTGGAAACGGTCGGCGACGCCGTGGTCTTCCTGCGCACGCTGCTGCCACGCAAGCCGGTCAACGAGATCTACACCGTGCTTGGCCGCGCCAAGCAGGGCAAGACCGAGCGCTACCGGCACTTCTTCCGCCACTTCGAGGCCAGCGAGGAGCAACTCGTTCACGCCGACGGCGAGAAAGGCCTGGTGATGGCGGTGTTCACGCTGCCGAGCTATCCGCTGGTCTTCAAAATCATCCGCGACCGCTTCGCGCCCTCCAAACTGATGACGCGCCAGGACGTCATCGACAAGTACCAACTGGTGTTCAAGCACGACCGCGCCGGTCGCCTGATCGACGCGCAGGAGTTCCGCTTCGTGCGCTTCCCGCGCGCCCGCTTCTCGCCGGCGATGCTCGAGGAGTTGTTCGCCACCTGCCGCTCCAGCGTGCTCGAGGACGGCGACGATCTGATCATCACCCACATGTACGTCGAACGGCGGCTGCGTCCGCTGAATCTCTTCCTCAAGGAAGCGCCGGAGGAACTGGCCGAGCGTGCGATCGTCGACTACGGCCTGGCGATCAAGGACCTCGCGGCCAGCAACATCTTCCCCGGCGATCTACTGCTGAAGAACTTCGGCGTGACCCGCCACGGCCGCGTGATCTTCTACGACTACGACGAGCTGTGCCTGGTCACCGAATGCCGCTTCCGCGAGCTGCCGACGCCGCGCGACGACGACGAGGAGATGCACCACGGCGCCTGGTACTACGTGGACGACGACGATGTCTTTCCCGAGCAGTTCACCGAGTTCCTCGGCATGACCGGCCCCTTGCGCAAGGCCTTGCTCGATCGCCACGGCGAGATCTTCACGGTCCCCTGGTGGCACGAGCTGCAGGCGCGGCTGTCGGCCGGGCAGTTCGTCGATATCCCGCCGTATCGGGAGGAGGTGCGGATCTGAGGGTGAGGTGAGATCCCTTGCCCAGGGTGTGGTGAGCACAGCGAACCGCACCACCGGCGCTTCCCGCATCACCGCCGGTGCGGTTCACTCCGTTCACCGGCACCCTACGCGCTTCGCCGATGCTTCGAGGTCGATGTAGGGTGTGGTGAGCGCAGCGAACCGCACCACGGATCTACGTATGACATTGATTCAATTGATCTTTTTATCCAATAAGCGACGTTCCAGCCGGGCGAAATGCTCGAGCATGTGGCTGTAGATCTGGTCGGTCTTTTCGTGCAGGTGGGCCACTTCCAACTCGGCCTTGACGTTGACCTCGTACTCGATGTCGGCGCGTACGCGGTCCTTCTCGCTCTGCCGGTTCTGGCTCAGCAGCACGACGCAGGACAGGAAGATCGCCTCCAGCGACACCACCATCGTCAGCAGGCCGAAGGGAAAGGGGTCGAAGGGCGCAATTCCGAGCGGCAGCGTGTTGAGGCCGATCCAGATCGCGAACCACGCGGCGTGGATCAGCAGGAAGGCCATGCTGCCGGCAAAGCCGGAGATGCCGTCCGCGATACGCTGGAAGGTGGTCTGGTGTTCCTTGACCTCATCGTTGACATTGCGCGCCACGCGCTGGCGCAGCAACTCGTCGGCCTTGCGCGTCATGTGCGTCATCGCCGCCAGCAGGCTCAGTGCGGCCTCCGGTGAACTCTTGAACAGGACCAGCAGGTCCTCGCGATCGAGTTCCAGCAGCTCGCAGTCCTCGAGCGCCAGCGCGGTGGCGGTGCGCGGTCCGGCATCGAGCAGCGCCAGCTCGCCGAAGACCGCGCCGGGTCCGGCGACGGCCAGGCGGATGTGCTGGCCGGCGTGGTCCTTGATGTAGAGCTCGACCTCGCCCCGCTTGACAATGTACATCGCCTCACCCGGCTGCCCGGCGTGAAACAGCACCTCGCCCTCGCTGAGGGTGCGCAAATCGATGAACTGTGCCAGCCGCGCGCGTTCCTCGTCATCGAGCTGCTCGAACAGCTCCACATCAGCCAGCAATTCGCTTGCGCACGCCATCCCCGTCTCCCCTTGCGCGTATCGCCGCAGTCTACGGCAGGGAATGCGCAGCCGCCCGCCATCGGGCCCTGCCTCGGTCCCGTGGGTCCGGATTCATCCGGACGCTTTTCTTCGACTGGATCAAGAGTGTCGGGATGAATCCCGACCCACAACAGCAGCGGCCTCGGCTCAGACGTCCAGATTCGCGACGCGAAGTGCGTTGGCCTCGATGAACTCCCTGCGCGGTTCCACGGCTTCGGCTGCGCTGTCCATGCTCCGCTTTTCCGGCATCGCTGCGCATGTAGCGTGCTCCGCGGCAGGCTCAGGGGCTCGATGTGGGAGCGCCCTTGTGGCGCGATTTCGAGGCCTCACGATCGCGCGTCAAGCGCGCTCCCACAGGAAAACCGGCTCAGACGTCCAGGTTCGCGACGCGCAAGGCGTTCGCTTCGATGAACTCCCTGCGCGGTTCGACAGCCTCGGCTGCGCTATCCATGCTCCGCTCTTCCGGCCAGGCCATCCCTGGCCTGGCGTTCGGCCTCGCGCTGCATGCGGCGCGCCCGCCGTCGGCGCTAGCGGTGCAGCCAGCTTTCAGGACTCACACGTCCAGATTGGCGACTCGAAGTGCGTTAGCTTCGATGAACTCGCGCCTCGGCTCGACGGCCTCACCCATCAGCATCGTGAACATCTGGTCGGCGGCGATCGCGTCTTCGATGCCGACCTTGAGCATGCGGCGCGTTTCCGGGTTGACGGTGGTTTCCCAGAGCTGGTCCGGGTTCATTTCGCCCAAGCCCTTGAAGCGGCCGATTTCGCGGTTGCGCTTGGCCTGTTCCATCAGCCAGTCATTGGCCTCGGCGAAGCGGGTCACCACCTTCGATCGACCGCCGCGGGACACGATGGCGCCACTGCCGAGCAGACCGCCGAGGTGCTGGGCGAGGTCCGCCAGCGGGGCGTAGTCCGGTCCCTCGAAGAAGGCGCGGGTCAGCAGGGTCTCGCGACTGGAGCCGTGGTGCTCGCGGACCACGCGCAGCGCGAATTGCGGTTCGTCTCCGACCACTTCCACGAGGTAGCGCGGATGATCGAGCGCGGTGCCAGCGAGGCGCGGGGCGAGGGCCGCGGCCAGGGCCTCGAAGGTGGTGCGTGCACCCAGGCTGGCGGCGCTCACCGGCGGCAATTCGGTCAGGGCTTCGAGCAGCGTCGGGTCGTAGCGCTGGCGCAGGCGCTTGAGGTGCGCCTGGGCGTGGGCGTGACGCTGCATCAGTTGCTCGAGCGGCAGGCCGGTGATCGGCGGCACGCCCTCGGCCGGCGTCAGGCTGGCGCCATCGACCGCGCTCGACAGCAGGAAGGCCGCCAGTGCCGGATCGTCCTTGATGTAGGTGGTCTGCTTGCCCTGGGTCACCTTGTACAACGGCGGCAGGCCGATGTAGACGTAACCGCGCTCGATCAGCTCCGGCATCTGCCGGTAGAAGAAGGTCAGCAACAGCGTGCGGATGTGCGAGCCGTCGACGTCGGCGTCGGTCATCAGGATGATGCGGTGGTAGCGCACCTTGTCCGGGTTGTATTCGTCGCGACCGATGCCGCAACCGAGCGCGGTGATCAGCGTGCCGATTTCCGCCGAAGACAGCATCTTGTCGAAGCGCGCCTTCTCGACGTTGAGGATCTTGCCCTTCAGCGGCAGGATGGCCTGGAACTTGCGGTTGCGGCCCTGCTTGGCCGAGCCACCGGCCGAGTCACCCTCGACGATGAAGAGTTCGGACTGGGCGGGATCGCGTTCCTGGCAGTCGGCCAGCTTGCCCGGCAGACCGGCGATATCGAGCGCACCCTTGCGCCGCGTCATCTCGCGCGCCTTGCGGGCGGCTTCGCGGGCGCGGGCGGCTTCGACCACCTTGACGGTGATCGCCTTGGCCTCGCCTGGATGCTCCGCCAGGAACTCCGAAACCTTTTGCGCGACGACGCTCTCGACCACGCTCTTCACTTCGGACGAAACCAGCTTGTCCTTGGTCTGCGAGGAGAACTTGGGATCCGGCACCTTGACCGAGAGTACCGCGATCAGGCCTTCGCGGCTGTCGTCACCGGAGAGCTCGAGCTTGTCCTTCTTGAGCTGTCCGGACTGTTCGATGTACTGGTTGATGGTGCGCGTCAGCGCGGCGCGAAAGCCGGCAAGATGGGTGCCGCCATCGCGCTGCGGAATGTTGTTGGTGAAGCAGTAGACCGTTTCCTGGTAAGCATCGGTCCACTGCATGGCCAGCTCGACACCGATGTCGTTGGCGCTGCCCTGTACGCTGATCACGGTCTGGTGCAGCGGCGTCTTCAGCTGCGCCAGATGTTGCACGAAGGAGCGGATGCCGCCCTCGTACTGGAACACGTCCTCGCGGGTGGCGCGCTCGTCGCGCAGCACGATGCGCAGGCCGGAATTGAGGAAGGCCAGCTCGCGCAGGCGCTTGGCCAGGATGTCGTAGTGGAACTCGACGTCCGAGAAGATCTGCCGGCTGGGCAGGAAGCGCACCGTGGTGCCGCGGCGCTCGCTCGGCGTGGCCTGGCGCAGCGGGTACTGTGGGTCGCCGAGGCGGTATTCCTGCTCCCAGAGATAACCCTCGCGCTCGATGCGCAGTTCCAGCTTCTCGCTGAGCGCGTTGACCACCGAGACGCCGACGCCATGCAGGCCACCGGAGACCTTGTAGCTGTTGTCGTCGAACTTTCCGCCCGCATGCAGCACGGTCATCACGACTTCCGCCGTCGATCGACCCTCTTCAGGGTGGATCGCCACCGGGATGCCGCGGCCGTTGTCCGACACGGAGACCGAGCCGTCGGTATGGATGATCACGACAATGTCGGTGCAATAGCCGGCCAGGGCTTCGTCGACCGAGTTGTCGACGACCTCGAAGACCATGTGATGCAGGCCGGTGCCATCGTCGGTGTCGCCGATGTACATGCCGGGACGCTTGCGGACGGCATCGAGGCCCTTCAGGACCTTGATCGAATCGGCATCGTAAGCCTTGGGCTGGCTGTCAGCGCTGGGGTTCGGCTGGGTCTCGTCGCTCATGCGTGGGATCGATTTCCGTGGGCGCAGGCCGGGATCCGGCCGTCTGGCGCAAGCACGGAAGTATAGCAGGCGCCCATCACCCGCCCGGGTGGCCGACCGACGCCACGCCGCGCTGCTCAGCCGGGGCGAACGCTTCCGTGTTCCACGTGGAACATCGTGGAGAGTCCTGGCCAGGCGTCGAGCGCGGCCAGCCGCTGGGTGCCCGTCACCCAGACCTGTGCACCGAGCTCGCTGCACTGCCGGACAGTGCGGCGCTGGTGTTCGATGTCGAGCTCTGAAGCGAGGTCGTCCAAGGCGACGATCGGCGGCTGGGCGCGCCAGTGTCGGTACAAATGCGCAGCGACGAAGACCGCCGCCAACGCGACCAGTTTCTGTTGCCCGCGGGAACCCTGCTCCCGGATCGGCCGGCGGTCGAAGGACACCGACCAGTCGGCACGATGCGGCCCGGCCAAGGTGTGGCCCACGGCCAGTTCCCGCCCCTCCAGCATCGTCAGGCGTTCGGCAAGGCCGATCTCCTCACGCCAACCGCGACGCCAGAGCACAGCCGGCTCACCGAGTTCCGCCAGCATCTCGCCCAAGGATCTGATCATGGCCTCCCGAAAACGCGGGAAGACGGTCTCGCGCAGCGCCTCGAGCTCCTCGCCGAGCTCAGCGAGCTGTGCAGTCCAGATGCGTAACTCGTGATCCACCAGGCCTCGCTTCAGGAGCTGGTTGCGCTGGCGCAGCGCGCGCGCATAGCGGCGGTGGGCCTCGGCGAAGCGTGGTTCCACGTGGAACACGATCCAGTCGAAGAAGCGCCGCCGCACATCCGAAGCACCCGACACCAGTTCGTGCGACTCCGGACTGAAACACACCACGGGCACCGCCAGCGCCAACGATGCGAGATCAGCCACCCGCTCACCGTTGAGGAGTCCGCGCCAGCTACTCCGGGTCCTTTCGAATCCCAGCCGAACCTTGCCCTGCCCGCTCTCGCACTCACCATAGACCTGCAAGGCCGAGGCGCCGCGAGTCAGCAGCGCATCGGTCCCGCCGCTGCGAAAGCTCTTGCCGGCGCCGAGAACGTAGAGCGCTTCGAGCACACTGGTCTTGCCCGCACCATTGTCTCCGACGAGCAGGTTCAAACCCGCACACGGCGCCATCGACACCGCGCGCAAGCAGCGCAGGCCATCGATGTCCAGGCGCGTCAGGAACACTGCAGCCGCTCGATCCCAAAGCAACAGGGCCGCGACTGCGGCCCTGTCTTTGGCAAACGCGATGCTTCCCCGCTGATCACAGCCGCAGCGGCATCACAACATGCCGATTGCCACTCTCGGACAACGATTCGACCAGCGCGCTGCTCGCCCCGTCGCGCAGACGGATACGCACACGATCGCCCTCGACCGCTCCGAGCGCATCCAGCAGGTAGTTCACGTTGAAACCCACGCCGAGCTGAGCCACCTCGGTCTCGGCTTCGATCTCTTCCATGGCCTCTTCCTGCTCGGGATTGTGCGCGATCACCCGCAACATCCCGGGCGCCACTTCCATCTTCACGCCACGGTACTTCTCGTTCGACAGGATCGCCGCACGCGACAGCGCCTGCCGGATGACGTCCCGATCGACGATGATGACCTTGTCTGCACCGAGCGGAATCACCGCCTCGTAATCCGGGAAGCGGCCATCGATCAGCTTCGACACCACCACGCTGTCAGCCAGTTCGGCGCGCACATGGTTGCGCCCGAACACCAGGAGCACCTTCGCCTCGCCGCCTTCCAGCAGGCGCTGCAGTTCGAGGATGCCCTTGCGGGGGATGATCACCTGGCGCTTGACCTCGGTCTCCCCGGCTCCCTCGGTCTCCGCCAGCGCCAGCCGGTGCCCATCGGTTGCCACCGCACGCAAGCCGCCGTCGCGCAGTTCAACCAGCAAGCCGTTGAGGTAATAGCGCACATCCTGCACCGCCATCGCGAAAGTCGTGCGCTCCAGCAGTCGCTTGAAACTCGCCTGGTCGATCTCGATCCGCTCCAGCGCCTCACCGGCTTCGGTGGCCGGAAACTCGCTCGCCGGCAGAGTGGCCAGCGTGAAGCGTGCGCGCCCCTGGGTCAGCTTGACGCGATCGCCCTCCTGCTTGATGTCGACCATGCCACCGTCCGGCAGGGCCCGCACGATATCGAAGAGCTTGCGCGCCGGGATCGTCACCTCACCAGGCTCCGCTCCTTCAACCGCCATCCGCGCACTCAGTTCCACTTCGAGGTCGGTGGTGGTGAAGCTGGCCACACCGTCGGCCACGCGAATCAGCACATTGGCCAGCACCGGCAGGGTGTGCCGACGCTCGACCACGCCTACCACCTGCTGCAGCGGTCGCAACAGCACTTCTCTTTGCACCTTGATCCGCATGCGGTCCGCGCCTCCTCGCTTTCAGTCTTTCAGTCTTTTTAAAGAAGAACGATGTTGTTGTTGTAGCCCGCTTTTTCCTGTGGAAATCACACAAGGCCTTGATAAGAGGACAGTTTTCCAGATGCTTCCTTGTGGACCGCCGGCCCTGTGCGCCGGGACAGCCTGTGGATAAGCGAACACTCCCGTTTTCTCCCGCACTTGTCCACAACCCTCGCCAGGGCTTGTGCACACGTTTCAGGAACTCAGCAGCCTCACCAGTTTCTCCCAGTCATCGCGTGTCCGCCCATCGGTGTCCACGAGTTCGCGGATGACCCGGCAGGCATGCAGCACGGTGGTGTGGTCACGCCCGCCAAAAGCCTGGCCAATCTCGGGAAGGCTGTGCGTGGTCATCTCCTTCGCCAGCGCCATCGCCATCTGTCGTGGTCGCACCACCGAGCGCGTGCGGCTCTTGCCGAGCAGGTCGCTCAAGGGGATGCGGTGATAGTCGGCGACCGATTTCTGGATGCTGGAAAGCGAGATCTGCTGCTCGTGCGGGCGCATCACATCGCGCAGGGTGGCCTGGGCGAAGGCAAGATCGATGCGGGCCTTGCCAAGCAGGTTGGCGTGGGCGTGCAAGGTGTGCAAGGCGCCTTCGAGTTCGCGCACGTTCGAGCGCATGCGCTGCGCAATGTATTCGGCGACCTCGTGTTCGATCACCATGTGGGCCAGATCGGCCTTCGCCATCAGGATCGCGACCCGCGTCTCGAAATCCGGTGGATCCACGCCCACGCTGATCCCCCAGCCAAAGCGCGACTTCAGCCGCGGCTCCAGCTTGTCGAGTTCCTTCGGATAGCGATCGCAGGTCATGATGATCTGCTGCTTGGCATCGTAGAGCGCGTTGAAGGTGTGGAAGAACTCCTCCTGGGTGCGGTCCTTGCCGGCCAGGAACTGGATGTCGTCGATCAGCAGCGCATCGACGCTGCGGTAGGCCTGCTTGAACTGGTCCATGCGGTTTTGCTGCAGCGCCTGGATCATCGCGCGAATGAATTCCTCGCTGCGCACGTAGAGCACTCGCGCGCGCGGGTTGTTGCGCACGATCAGGTTGCCGGCGGCATGCAACAAGTGGGTCTTGCCCAGTCCCGTGCCCCCGTAGAGCAGGAAGGGGTTGTAGGCCACGCCGGGCTTGAGCGCGACTTGCCAGGCGGTGGCGCGCGCGAGCTGGTTGGACTTGCCCTCGACGAAGTTCTCGAACTGGTAGCGCGGATCGAGCTTGCTGTCGAAGCGCTCCTCGATGGTCACCGGCGTGGCCCGTGGCGGATTGCTTGCGGTCGCCGCCGCCGGCTCGCTGGTGCCGACCTCGACGACGACCTCCAGCACACCGGGATCGAGTGCCCGCACCAGTTCGCAGATGCGCGGCAGGAAATGCTTGCGCACGCGCTCGCTGACGAACTGGTTCGGCGCCAGCAAGACCAGGTTGCCGGCGCGCGAGCGCGACATCAGCGGCTTCAGCCAGGTCTGCACGTCCTCCTGGGAGACCTCGCTCTCCAGGCGGTCGAGCACGCGTTTCCAGGCCTTGTGCATGGGCGGGAGGATTCCGGAGGGATGGGGAGGATAGCGCGAGTGGGGCGCTGAGGAGGGCACGTTTGCACGAGGGCACGTTCTGGTTTGGTGCCTGCCCACGCTGGCTGCATGCCGAGCGATTTACCCGGTGTTGGCGCGAAGCCTCGGCGTTCGCGCCAAGTGGCCTTTGCGTGCCCTCGTGCCCTCGTGCAGTCGTGCCCTCGTAGTCACTCCCCGCCTGGCGGCGTCGCCGGCTGCGGGCGACCGGACTTGAGGAAGTCCTGGTACTCCGGCAGCACCGGTGTCGCGTCGCGGGCGCCACGGCTTTCGGTGGCGTCGCGGGCGCGGATCTGCTCGCTGCGGATGAAGTTGTACTTCTCGCTGGTGATCGAGGCTTCGGTCAGCGTGTCACGGGCAATGGTGGGTTTCAGGAAGACCATCAGGTTGCGGCGTTCCTTGCTGGTGCCGCGGCTCTTGAACAACCCACCCAGCACCGGGATGTCGCCCAGGCCCGGCACCTTCTGCACCGTCTCGCGCACCGACTCGCTGGTCAGGCCGCCGAGCACCAGCATGCCGCCATCGGGCACCAGCACACGGGTGACGAGCTGGCGCTTGTTGGTCACGAGGTCCACGGCATTGATGGTGTCGGGCGAGAGGTTCGACACCTCGAGATCGATGTCGAGCACCACCGCATCGCCCTCGTTGATGTGCGGCGTGACCTTGAGCTTCAGGCCCACTTCCTTGCGGTCGATGGTCTGGAAGGGATTGACCACGCCCGACTGGCCATTGCTGCCACCACCCACCTGGGTGACGCCGGTGGACGCGAACTGGCCGGTCAGGAAGGGTACCTCCTGGCCGACGCTGAGCATGGCTTCCTGGTGATCGAGGGTGATGGTCGAGGGCGTCGAGAGGACATTGGTGCGGCTGTCGGACTTCAGCGCCCGCGCCAGCGCACCGATGCGCAGGATCTCGGTGTCGCTGCCGGGCAGCGTCACCGAGCCCAGGATGTAGCCGACGTTGAGGCCGGCCGAGCCGGCCAGCGTCGAGGGATCGACCGCGGCGCCGAAGATGCCGCCGGCGCCGTTGCTGCCCGGGAAATTGGTGCCGCCGAGAAAGCCGCGATCGTTGAAATCGTTGTCGGTGGCTTGCCACTGCACGCCGAGTTCGCCCGCGGTCTGGTCATTGACCTCGGCCACCACGGCCTCGATCAGCACCTGCGCGCGACGAATGTCGAGCCGCCGGATCACGTTCTTCAGCTCGCGCACCACCGCCGGCGGGGCGGTGATCACCAGCGCATTGGTGTCCTTGTGGGCGCGGATGAAGCTGGTCGCCGCCTGCTCGCCTGCGACCGGCTGCTGGCCGAGCATGCTCGACAGCGAAGCCTCCAGGATCGGCACCAGCTCCTCGGCATTGGCATAGCTCAGGTAGACGACCTGGGTGGAATCACCCTCGCCAATCGGGGTGTCGAGGTTCGCGACCAGCGCCTTCAGGCGCAGCCTGCGGCCGCGATCACCGCCAATCAGCACCGAATTGCTGCGTTCATCGGCAGCCAGGCGGGCACTGCCGGGATCGCTGGGAGGATTCAGCAGGGTCAGCGTGCGCACCACCTCGGAGGCGTTGGCGTGGCGCAGGGGGATGATCTCGATCTCGCTCTCGCTGGCCTGGTCGAGGCGGCTCAGGATGCTCTGGATGCGGGCGACGTTGCCCGCACGATCGCTGATGATCAGCGAGGACGAGGAAGGATGCGGGATCATCTGCGCACCTTGTGGCAGCAGCGGCCGCAGCGCCTGCGCCATCTCGCCCGGGGCCACGTGCTTCAGCTCGATGATGCGGGTGACCAGCGCATCGCCGGCGCCGGCATCGAGGCCGGCGTCCTGGCTGGCGGCCTGCTCGGGCACGATCTTGATGACATTGCCGGCCGGCACCGCGGCGAAGCCGTTGACCCGCAACACCGACAGGAAGACGTTGTAGAGCTGGTCCTCGTTCATCGGCGACTGCGAGATCACCGTCACCTTGCCGCTGACGCGCGGATCGACGACGAAGTTCTTGCCGGTGGCCTCGGACACCAGGCCAATGAAGCCGGTGATGTCGGCATCCTTGATGTTGAGCACCTGGGTGCCGGGCTGGCTCGGCATCGGCTCGCCGGCGTCGTAGGCGACGGTCTGCGCGAAGGCGGGCGGCGCGGCGAGCGCGAAGGCCAGCAGCAGGGGCAACAGGAAACGAGGGCGTCTGATCGTCATCGCGGCATCCGTATGGCGGGCAGCGTCACTTCGGAACCGTCACGGTCGACCGTCAGGGTCACCGCGCCGGCGGATTTGAGGGATTCGAGGGCTTCGTAGCCCGATTCGATGCTGGTCAGGCGACGACCGTTGACCGCGGTCACGACGTCATCGGGCTTCAGGCCCGCCTGCACCAACAGGTTGCCGTGGACATTGGAGCTGACGCGCACGCCGGCGAGCTTGCCGTTGACCATCACCGGCAGCACCGAGAACTGGCGCGCGATCGCCGAAGGATCGGCGATGGCCTGCTGGCGCACCGCTTCCCAGTCGATCGGCGCACTGACCACCATCGGGTTGACGCCGCCACTGCCGGGCGCATTCGCGCCGGCCGCCGGCGGCGCGAAGCCGAAGGATGGCGCGGGCGCTCCGCCACCGGCCGGCGCCCCGGCAGGCGCGCGAGTCAGGCCGGCGACACCCGGCGTGCGCAGGCGCAGCACCTCGATGCGGCCATTGGTGTTGAGGACGACGCGGTCCGGATAGATGTGCTGCACGCGCACATTGCCCGGCACCACATCACCGACCTTGTAGACCCGCTCGTCGCCGCCCTCGTCGGCGATCAACGCGCGGGCACGGATCGGATCATTGTGCGAACTGGTGCCGCGCAGCAGCAGTTTCAGTTCGGTGTCGGGCGCATTGGCGTAGGCCGCGGCCGGGTCCACCGAGCTGCCGAAGAGGTGGAACTGGGCGAGCGCGATGCCGTCCTCGCGCACCACCTCGCCACGGGTCTCGACCGGCGCCACCGGCAACTCCTCCACCGGCGTCAGCAGCGACCACATCAATTCGACGAGCAGCGCGGCAATCCACGCGACGGCGAGCAGCGCCAGCGCCAGCGGCGGCCAGCGCGATTCGACCAGGCGTGGCAGCGCCAGCGTGCTCACCCAGTGCCCTCCGGACCTGCGGGGGCAGGTGCGGGCGACGCGCCCGGCGTGGCGCCTTCAGCCGGCGTTGCATGGTCCTGGCCTTCCCGCTTCGGTCCACGACCGCCGCCACCACGGCGCCCGCCGCCACCACCACCGCCCGAGCGTCCACCCGGACCACCGCGCCCGGCCGGGCCGCGACCGCCGCGATCCTCGGGCTTGCGCTGGCGCTGGATGCGCAGCGGCGGCACGTCGGCGAGCAGCTCGGGCGTGATCTGCGCCACCGGAATGCGCTGGCCGATGAAGGCCTCCACATCCGGCAGGCCCATCGCGTAGCGCTCGCAGGCGAAGCTGATGGCATCACCGCTGGCACCGAAGCGCGCGGTGCGGCCGATGCGATGCACGTAGTCCTCGGCCTCGAAGGGCAAATCGTAGTTGAAGACGTGACTGACGTCCGGGATGTGCAGACCGCGCGCGGCCACATCGGTGGCCACCAGCATCGCCAGCTCGCCCTTCTGGAAGCGCGCGAGCAGCGTCTGCCGCTTTTGCTGCGGCACATCGCCCGACAGGATCGCCGCCGGATAGCCGTGCTTCTCGAGGCGCGCGTGCACCTGCTCGGCAGCCGCCTTGGTGTTGACGAAGACGATCGAGCGCTCGGGGTCCATGCGCGCGAGCAAGCCGATCAGGAGCGGCAGCTTCTCGTCGGTGGCCGGGAAATAGACGACCTGCTTGACGCGCGCGGTGGTGACCGTATCGGTCTCCACCTTGAGCGTCTTCGGCTCGTTCATGTGCTCGTAGGCGAGCTCGAGCACGCGGTGCGAGAGCGTCGCCGAGAACAACAGCCCCTGGCGCTCGCCGGGCGGTGGCAGGCGCCGCATCACGAAGCGGATGTCCTTGATGAAGCCGAGGTCGAACATGCGATCGGCTTCGTCGAGCACCATGACCTCGACCGAGCGCAGCGCGTAGACGTGCTGCTTGAAGTAGTCGATCAGGCGGCCGGGCGTGCCGATCAGCACATCGACGCCCTCGGCGAACTGCGCGCGCTGCTTCTCGTAGTCGACGCCGCCGTAGACCAGCGCAATCTTGAGCCCGGTGTGGGCGCCGAGCGCGGCGGCATCCTTGTGGATCTGCATCGCCAGCTCGCGGGTCGGCGCCAGGATGACCGCGCGCGGATCCTGGATGCGGCGGTCGGCCCGCGCCGGGCGCGTCAGCAGGCGTTGCATCAGCGTGACCAGGAAGGCCGCGGTCTTGCCGGTGCCGGTCTGCGCCTGGCCGGCAATGTCGTGGCCGGCGAGCGTCTCGGGCAAGGTCAGCGCCTGGATCGGCGTCAATCGCGTGAAGCCGATGGCGCGCAGGCCCTCGGCGAGGGTGGGATGGAGGTCGAAACTGTCGAAATCGACGTCGGTGAGGATGCGTTCGCTCATGCAGGGTCCCGTTCCTTGGGGAGTAGGCGGCAATGGCCGCAGGCGGATGCGGCGCGAGTCACCACTGGCCGTCGCGGCAGGGTCTCACCTGCCGTGCACGAGAGATCCTGTTCCATCGTCACCGCGCGCGCATCCTCCCGGGTCCGTCCCGATTCCGTCCGACGACCGTCGCTTGCATTCGGCTGGCCCCGGACCGAGACTCCCTCGGGTACTTCCGGACGCCCGCCCTCGCGGTCGCTGGCGGCCGCGAGTTTAGCCCAATCGCCTGCACAAAAACCGGAGCCTGCCGTGAGCGAATCGATCTCCCATCTCTCCCCCGAAGATTTCGACGGCGCCGTGCTGGCCTCCGATGTGCCGGTGCTGGTCGACTTCTGGGCCGAGTGGTGCGAGCCCTGCAAGCGCATGGACTCGCCGCTGAAGGAACTCGCCGGCGAGATGGCCGGCAAGCTGAAGATCGCCAAGGTCAATGTCGAGAGCCATCCGGCGCTCGCCAACCAGTACCGCGTGCGCGGCCTGCCCACCTTCATGCTGTTCAAGAACGGCCAGGTGCATTCCACCCAGATCGGCGCCGTCAGCAAGACCCAGCTCGCGCAGTTCGTCGCCAAGGCGATGTAGGCCTGGCGGGCTGCGCCTGCGAGAGCACGCGCGCCGCCGAAATCGCGTACGCTGCAGCCATGAGCGCCATCGACGCCGCCCGCCACTTGCGCGAGGAAATCGCCAACGCCCTGAGCCACGGGCTCGGCGTGGTGCTCGGCTTGCTCGGCGGCGGCGCACTGATCGCGCTGTCGGCGATGAGCGGCAGTGCGGCACAACTCACCGGCGCCATCGTTTTCGTGGTCTCGCTGGTGCTGCTCTACACCGCCTCGACGCTCTATCACGCGATCCCGCATCCGGTCGCGAAGCGCCGCCTGAAGGTTTTCGACCACTGCGCGATCTACGTGCTGATCGCCGGTACCTACACGCCCTTTTTGCTGACCAGCCTGCGCCCGCACGGTGGCCTGTGGATGCTGGGGCTGATCTGGGCGCTGGCGGCGGCGGGCGTGATCTACAAGCTCTTCTACACCGGCCGCTTCAAGGGCATCTCCACGCTGATCTACCTGGCGATGGGCTGGCTCGTGGTTATTGGCGGCAAGCCTTTCCTGACCGCGCTCGGGGAGACCACGTTGACCTGGCTGCTGGCTGGCGGCATCGCCTATAGCGTGGGCACGCTGTTCTACCTGAGCCGGCGGCTGCCGTATGCGCACGCGATCTGGCACGGCTTCGTGCTGCTCGGCAGTGTCTGCCATTTCGTCGCGGTGAGCACGCAGGTGCTGCCCGTGCAAGGGTAGTCGACGGATGCGCTGGCTTGCTGCCATTGCCCTGATCTGGCTGTCCGTGCAGGCCGCGGCGCAGGCGCCGCCTTCGGCCTTCGTGGCCGAGACGGTGTACGCCGGCAGCAACGGCATGATCTCGATCGAGTTCGATCATCAGGGTCGTTTGCTGGTCGCGGAGAAGCAGGGTCGCATCGTGCGCTTCGAACCGGGCGGCAGCGGGGGCTTCCAGAGCCCGCCGGCGGTCTACGCCGATCTGCGCGCCCTGGTCGATCCGGCGCTCGAGTCGGGCCTGCTCGGCTTCGTGCTCGATCGCGATTACGCCCTCAACCGCTACCTGTACCTGGTCTACACCACCCCTGGCGACCAGCGCGTGGTGCGTGCCCGGGCACGCGCCGATTTCCTCTCGCTGGATCCCGACAGCCTCGAGGTGCTGCTCGGCGGCTTGCCGCGCAACGTGGCTTTCCACAAGGCCGGCGACGTGCAGATCTCGCCGGCCGATCCGACCGCGCTCTACGTCGCGCTGGGCGACGATGGCGATCGTGCTCCGGTGCAGAACCCCGACCGTTACGAAGGCAAGTTCCTGCGCATCGATGCCGCCACCGGTCTCGGCCTGCCGGACAATCCCTTCTTCGACGGCAATCCGGACAGTGTGCGCTCGCGGGTGTGGGCGATCGGCCTGCGCAATCCATTCCGCTTCGCCTTCCATCCGGGGCGCCCGAGCACCAGCGTGCTCTATGCCTCGGAAAACGGTGATGCCACCGATCGCCTGTCGCGCATCAGCCAGGGCTCGAATGGCGCCTGGGGACCGGGTGGCGACAACGGGGGTTTCCTCAACCCGCCAGATCCCGGCCACCGCGTCCTGTTCACCGGGCCGCCCTCGCACATCGGCATCGCGATATCGCCCTCCGGGCCCTTCGGCACCGATGTGCTGTACCTGGCGAAGTGGTTCCCCGGCACCCCGCTGATCCGGCGCTTCCAGCTGACCGGCGCCGCGCTCGACGAGGCCATCTCCCTCGATGGCGGGGTCTTCCTGTCCAACGAGGTGGCGGTGGACTTCCAGTTCGGACCGGACGGCCACCTGTATTACAGCCAGACTGGCGGCGATGCCTCCACTGGCGGTTTCTACCAATTGCGCCGGATCCGCTTCGTCGGCGGATCGCCGCCCGTGGCTGCCTTCACCACCAGCCCCGATCCGGCCGATGGCCTGGCGCCGCTACTGGTTCAGTTCACCGACGGCTCGAGCGCGCCGGGCAGCACGCTCAGTGCCTGGCACTGGGATTTCGGCGATGGCACGACATCGAGCCTGCAGAATCCGACCCACAGCTCCGCGCAGCCGGGGCGCTACACGGTGACGCTGCGCGTCGAG
>JANJUH010000294.1 GCA_024710675.1 Lysobacterales bacterium | reverse complement strand
GATCGCCGGCCTCGGCGAGTACCGCCTGGCGACCGATGCCGAGATCATCGAGCACCTGGGTGGTCCGGCCGGCTTCATCGGCCCGGTCAAGCCAGCGAAAGCGATCACCGTCGTCGCCGACCGCAGCGTTGCGGCCATGGCCGACTTCGTCGTCGGCGCCAACCGCGCCGGCTACCACACGCGCGGCGTCAACTGGGGGCGCGATTTGCCCGAGCCGGATCTGATCGCCGACGTGCGCAACGTCGTCGAGGGCGAGCCTGCACCGAACGGTGGCGGCACCTGGTCGATCGCGCGCGGCATCGAGGTCGGCCATGTCTTCCAGCTCGGCCAGAAGTACGCCGAGGCGATGGGCGCCACGGTCCTCGACGAGAACGGCAAGGCACGCACCATGTACATGGGCTGCTACGGCATCGGCGTCAGCCGCATCGTGGCCTCGGCGATCGAGCAGAACCACGATGCCAACGGGATCATCTGGCCGGAGCCGATCGCGCCCTTCCACGTTGCCGTGCTGGCGCTCGGAGCCGATCGCAATCCGGCAGTGAAGGAAGCGGCCGAGGCGCTGTATGCGGAGCTGAAGTCGGTGGGGCTCGATGTGCTGCTCGACGACCGTCCCGGCCTGCGTCCCGGCGTGATGTTCGCCGACCAGGAGCTGATCGGCATCCCGCACCGCGTCGTCGTCAGCGAGCGTGGCCTCGCCGCCGGCCAGCTCGAGTACCGCTCGCGCCGCGCCAGCGCCAACGAGATGTGGCCGCGCGAGGCCATCGTCGCCCACCTGCGCGCGCAGGTGCCGGCCGATGCGCCGCGCGGGGAGGCGAACTAGTTCGACTCTTGCAGGGTGCGGGTCCGGATTCATCCGGACGCTCTTTCAGGCAATCGACAAGAGCGTCGGCATGAATCCCGACCCACACGAGTTCCTCGAAACCAGGCCTTCGGGGGCCGGAAGCCCGTACGCTCTTCCCGAGTCCCGAGTCCCGAGTCCCGAGTCCCGAGTCCCGAGTCCCGAGTCCCGAGTCCCGCTCATCCGCCGAGGCGCCCCCATGATCGATCTCCACTACTGGCCCACCCCCAACGGCCACAAGATCACGCTCTTTCTCGAAGAGGCCGGGCTGCCCTTCACGATCCGCCGCGTCAACATCGGCAAGGGTGAACAGTTCGACCCCGCCTTCCTCGCGATCGCGCCGAACAACCGCATCCCGGCGATCGTCGACCACGCCCCGGCGGATGGTGGCGAGCCTCTCTCGCTGTTCGAATCCGGCGCGATCCTGCTCTACCTGGCCGAGAAGACCGGGCAGTTCATCCCGGCTGATCTGCGCGGCCGCGCGACCGTGCTGGAGTGGTTGTTCTGGCAGATGGCGGGCCTCGGGCCGATGCTCGGCCAGAACCATCATTTCAGCGTCTATGCGCCGGAGAAGATCCCTTACGCCATCGAGCGCTACGTCAACGAGACACGGCGGCTGTATGGCGTGCTGGATCGCCGTCTGGAGGGACGCGAGTTCATCGCCGGCGACGCCTACACGATCGCCGACATGGCCTGTTATCCGTGGATCGTGCCGCACAAGCGCCAGCAGATGGATCTCGCCGACTTCCCGAACCTCGCCCGCTGGTTCGCCGCGATCCGCGCCCGTCCCGGCACGCAGCGCGCCTATGCGCACGGCGATTTCTACCAGCCACCCAAGCAGTTCACCGATGAGCAGCGCAAGGTGCTGTTCGGGCAAGGTACGAAGGCGGATTGAGCCCCGGTTGTAGGAGCGCGCTTGACGCGCGATCGTCGTGCCTCGAAATCGCGCCACCAGGGCGCTCTTACAGCGAAGCTGCGATGCCCTACCAGGTCCCGGGTTCCGACCTTAGCCATAGCCCGACCCCAAAGCCCGCGAGGCTCCGCCCCGTCCTGATCGCGCTGAACAAGCCCTTCGGCGTCCTCTGCCAGTTCACCGATGGCGAGGGGCGCCCCACCCTCGCCGACTACGTGGACGTGCCCGGGGTCTACGCCGCCGGCCGCCTCGATCGCGACAGCGAGGGCCTGCTGCTGCTGACGGACGATGGCCCGCTGATCGCGCGCCTGACCGATCCGCGCCACGAGACCCCGAAGACCTACTGGGCGCAGGTCGAGGGCGAGATCGATGCCGGCGCGCTGGCTCAGCTCGAACGCGGCGTCATGCTCAACGACGGCCCGACCCGTCCGGCGCGTGCGCGGCGCCTGCCGGGCGAACCTGAAGGCCTGTGGCCGCGCGACCCGCCGATCCGCTTTCGCGCGGCGATTCCGACCTGCTGGATCGAGCTGGAGCTGCGCGAGGGCCGTAACCGCCAGGTGCGGCGGATGACGGCGGCCGTGGGCTTCCCGACCTTGCGGCTGGTGCGCGCGGCCATCGGCCCGGTCCGAATCGACGGCCTCGCTCCGGGACAGTGGCGCGAGATCGATCCTGGGCTTTTCAGTGCGCCGGATCGAAAGGCAGGCCGTGGCGCAGCGCCGTCCGCTCGGCGTGGCCGAGGAAGGCCGCCGCGAGCGTGAGCCAGAAGGCGGCAAGTACCACGCCCGCAGGCCACGAGGCCGCCATTGTCGGCACGATCATCGAGGCGGGCAGGCTGCCGAGCAGACCCAGCAGCACCAGGCCCGCGATCATCCGCGGTTTGGCCGAATCCAGCAGGTGCACGGCGAGGCCGAGTCCCAGGAGCGCGGCCACCAGTCCGCCAGCGGTGCCGCCGACGAACACGCCCCAGCGCTGCTCCTCCGGATACAGCCAGAAGGTCACAAGGCCGGCCAGCGTCGCCGCGAACAACAGGGCCGGCCAGAGCGCCGCACGCATCGCCCGCAGGACCGCCTGGTGGAAGTCCTCGGGCGAGGGCGGACGCAGCGCCAGATACACATCGGCCAGACTGGGCCTGAGGATCAGCATGGCCCGGTGCATCTGCTGGAAGCGCAGCGCGGTCAGCAGGCCGATGTAGCTGCCGACCATTCCGACCGGCAAGGTGCCGCGCCCGGGCTGCGCCGAGATCAGCAGCAGCACCAGGCTGCCGAAGGCCAGCGTCATCACGGTCTCGATCAGCAGGCCGAGCGGATGCGCATTGGGCAGCAGGATGCGCTCCATGGCCTTGCCGGCATGTCGGCCGGGATCGCGCCGCAGGCGCGCCAGCACGCGATCGAAGGCGGCTGCCGCCAGTGTGTGCTGCAGCGACTGCAACCAGCGCGCGATCGCCGGCATCTGCGCTGCACGCATGGCCTCGGGGCCATGGCGCAGGTCGGTGGCACTGATGTCGGCGGGCGACAGCGTCGGCGC
>JANJUH010000287.1 GCA_024710675.1 Lysobacterales bacterium | reverse complement strand
GCGAGCCCTTCACCCTCACCGCGATACTCATGGGCCAGTCCGTGATGGAAGCGCCGATGCCGCTGATCGCAAAACGCCTGCTGGCCTTTGTCCTGCTCCTGCTGGCGTTTGCCGCTACACCCGCTGCCGCCGTCACCGAGGTCCGTGGCCAGACTGCCTCGGGCGCCTACTACATCCTCCAGGCGCCGGACGGCTGGCGTGCCGGCGACACGCTGGTGCTGTGGAACCACGGTTACGACATCGACGAGCCGGGGCCTGGCCCGAGCCTGGGTCCGGTGGCCCTGCGCCAGCGCATTCTCGCCAAGGGCCAGGCGATCGCGGCCTCGAGCTATGCGCAGCGCGGCTGGGCCTTGTTTGCCACCGAACGCGATCATCGCGAGCTGGTCGTCGCCTTCGCCGATCGCTTCGGTGCGCCGGGCCGGATCATCGCCGCTGGCGGCTCGATGGGTGGGCTCGTGGCGATGCAACAGGCCGAGCAGGCTGATCTCGGCGCGCCGGTCGCCGCCGTCTACGCGCTCTGTGCGCCGCTGGCCGGCACGCGCGTGTGGCAGCAGGCGCTGGATTTGCGCCTGGCCTACGACGCCGCCTGCGACAACGTCACCGGCGGCGAGCTGCCGCGCGGCGACGAGGCCTTCCCGTACATCCTGAAGGCCGAGGACCTCGACGACTACGACCAGATCGGCGGGGGTGGCGAGCTGGCCGCGCGCATCGCCAAGTGCACCGGTGTCGAGCTGCCTTCCTGGCTGGTCACGAGCGGCATGCGTGAACGCCGGGCTCGCATCGAGGCGGCCACCGGTGTCGATCCCGGGTTCTTCTACGAGAACCTGTTCTACGCCACCTACGGCCTTGGCGATCTGTACCGCGACCCGGCCAAGATCGGCGAGCGCGCCGCGCTCGGCAACCGCCACGTGGTCTACCCCGAGGCGCGCATCGAGCGCGACATCCGCCGCGTCGATGCCGATGTCTTCGCTGCGCTCGACCTGGCCCGCCACTTCAGCCCGAGCGGCCTGATCGGCCAGGCGCGGGTGCTGTCGACGCACACCAGTCGCGACGGACTCGTCGTGCCCGAGCATGGTCGCGCCCTGACGGGTCTCGTTCCACCGGTGCAGTGGTCGCAGGCCTATGTGGTGGAGTCCAGCCCCAGCCACTGCGGCTACACCGAGGCCGAGCTGCTGGGCGGTTTCGAGCAGCTCGTCGACTGGCTGGGTGGGGCAGCGCAACCGGATGCCGTCAGCCTCCAGGCCGCCTGCCAGCGCGAGCGCGCGGCCAATCCCGGGCTCGGCGACTGCCGCTACGATCCGGCCTTCGCGCCCGGGCCGCTCGATGCCAAGCTCAAGCCACGCAACGACCCGGTGTGGCCGGTGGATGCGACGGCCAGCGGCTTCTGGTTCGATCCGGCCAGGCCAGGTGAGGGCTTCGTCATCGAATCGCTGGGCGGCGGACGGGTCACCGTGACCTTCTTCACCTTCGCTGCGGCCGGATCGACCGACGAGCAGGCCTGGTTCACGGGTTCCGGCCGGGTCCTGGGCCACCAGCTCGTCGTCGATCGCTTCGAGGGTCGTCGCGGCGGGCGTTTTGCCGGACCGGTCGGCAACACCAGCGTCGTGCCCTTCGGGCGTTTCGATGCGGTGCTGCAGGCCTGCGGCCGCGGCGAGCAGCGCACCCAGGCGCAGGCGCCCTTCGAGGGCGCCCGGCGCACGCTGCAGCGAATCTCGCGCATTGGCGCGGCGCGCTGCCCAGGCGAGGGCGTGGCAACCAGCATCAGCGGCTTCGCGCCCTGGAGCGGTGCCTGGTTCGAGCCGGCGCAGGCCGGGCGCGGCCTCTTCCTGCAGGTGCAGGACGATGGCCGCGCTTTCCTGGCGTGGTTTTCCTACGACGCCGATGGACGTCCGCTGTGGTTGGTCGGTGAGGGCAGCGCCGCGGGCGACGCACTGGTGTTCCCGAACTTGTCGCGCCCGCTCGGCGCCCGCTTCGGCGCGGCCTTCGATCCGGCGGCCGTGCGCCTCGAGCCCTGGGGCAGCCTCAGGCTGTCAGGCGAGGGTTGCGGCGCATTGCGGGCGGAGTGGCAGTCCACGGCCGCGGGCTTCGGCAACGGCGGCATGGACTTGGTGCGACTGACCAGACCCGAGGGCGCGGGTTGCGACTGAGGCCTGATCGGCGATGGCATGGCGGGATTCGCCACGCGGTTGGCCAGAATCTCGTCCTCGAGGCCGGCACGAGTCCTGCATCAGGTGCTTCCACGATTCCATCCCGGAGGTTGATCGAGCATGCGCAAGCGACTGTTAGTGGCATCCACCCTGATCCTGTCCCTCGCTGCCGGCACGGCCGGCGCCGAGATCCTCGCTGGCCCCGGCCAGGACGTCGACACCGGCTCCAAGCGTGTCCGGGTGCCGTCCGGCATTGAAGCGGGACGCATCGACACCGGCAGTGGTGGTGTTTACCTCGAAGCCGACGCGATCGCGGGTCGGATCGACACCGGTTCAGGTGGCGTGGAACTCGGGCCGCGTGCGCGCAGCGGCGC
>JANJUH010000273.1 GCA_024710675.1 Lysobacterales bacterium | reverse complement strand
GTCACCTCACCCGCCAGCTCACCGACGGCGCCGAACAGGTCGGCGGCCTCGCGACCCGGGATCTCCGAGCCGGCGGCGAGGTAGCTGGTGGACTCGCCTTCCTTGATCACCACCGTGACATCGGCCAGCAGTCCCGCCGAGATCAGCTGGGCCACGGAATCGTCGGGAATCTGCCAGCCGCGCTGTACCGACAGGTCGACGCGGAAGCGGGTGACGCCACCCTCGCGCTCCGGCGTGATCGATTCGACCTGACCGATCCGGTAGCCCTGGTAGAACACCGGCGTACCGAAATCGAGGCCGGCGACATTGCTGTAGCGGACCCGGTACTCGTCGACGGCACCGCTGCGGCCGGTGATCACGAACAGCGTGCCGAGCAACAGGCCCAGCGCCACCAGTGTGACCAGCCCGGCCAGGAAGTAGTTGACGTTCTCGCGCTTCACGTCGGCACCGCCGGTGGAGATGCGTCCGATTCTGCCACAAGGGTCCGGCCAGGTCGGGCTGCGGGCGGGCTCACAAGACGTCCTCGCTGCCGGTCAGGCGGGCCAGGTACTCGTCGACGTTGACCTCGACGTGGCGCGGACGGCGGTTGAGCAGATCCTGGATGCGCACATTGTCGCTTTCGCGCACCTCGGGCACGGTGCCGGTCAGCAGCACCTTGCCCTGGTCGAGCACGGTGATCTTGTCGGCGATCTTGAAGGCGCTGTCGAGCTCGTGGGTCACGACGACGATGGTCATCCGCATCGCGTCTCGCAGCTTCAGGATCAGCTCGTCGAGTTCGGCCGAGACCACCGGGTCGAGGCCGGCCGAAGGCTCGTCGAAGAACAGGAGCTGCGGATCCATGACGATCGCCCGCGCCAGCGCCGCGCGCTTGACCATGCCGCCCGAGAGCTGGCTCGGCATCAGGTCCTGGAAGCCACCGAGGTTGACCACCTCCAGTTTCAGCCGCGACATGATGCGGATGGTGTTCTCGTCGAGCTTGAAGTGCTCGCGCAGCGGCAACGCGACGTTCTCGCCGACGGTCATCGAGGTGAACAGCGCCCCACCCTGGAAGCTGACGCCGATCTCGCGCTTGTAGGCGAGGGCCTCGAGCGGCGTCATCCGGTTGATGTCACGCCCGAGCACCTTGATCGAACCCTGCGCCGGTTTGATCAGCCCGAGCAGGTGGCGCAGCAGCGTGGACTTGCCTGAGCCCGAGCCGCCCATGATGACGCGGATCTCGCCGGGATCAACGACGAAATCGACGTGATCGAGGATGCGGCGACGACCGTAATAGGTCACGAGGCCGCGCACCTCGATCGCCGGTTGCCTGGGTTGGGTTTCTGCTTCGTCCATGGCCCGAAGTCTACGTGACATTGATGCACGTCAAGCCCGGACCCGCCGTTCGTCCATAAAGTGTCAACCGGGGCCGTGGCCTCGCCAACTCGGGCGATGCCGGAACGGATCCGGTCGACAAAGTGGAGGACTCGGCATGTTCAAGTGGATCGGCGGGCTCTGGCAAAAGCTCAAGACCCCCAGCGCAGGCTGGTCGCTCGGCGCGCTGCTGGGCTTCGGCATCGTCGCCGGCGCCGCGGGCACGGTGGGTTTCAACACGATGATCCACGCCACCGGCACCACCGAGTTCTGCACTTCCTGTCACTCGATGCAGGCCTTCACGCTGCCGGAGTTCCAGAAGTCCGCGCACGGCCACAACCGCACCGGCATCGAGGTCAGTTGCAGCGACTGCCATATCCCGCATTCCTTTTTCCCCAAGATGGTCCGCAAGACCACCGCCGGCATGCGCGATGTGTGGGGCGAGATCACCGGCGTGATTTCCACCCAGGAAAAGTACGACGCCCTGAAGTGGGACCTGGCCAATGAGGTGTGGGCCGAGATGAAGGCCACCGATTCGCGCGAATGCCGCCACTGCCACGACGCGGCCCGCATGAATCCCGAGCTGCAGAGCGCCCAGGCGCGCAAGCAGCACGCTTCGGCCCAGGAGAGCGGTGAAACCTGCATCGATTGCCACAAGGGCGTGGCGCATGTCGAGCCGGTCGATCCGAACGCGCCACCACCGGGAGAGGACGAGTTCTCTCTGTAGGGACAAGACCCTCGGGCGCGACCGGCGCATGGCGGGGGAGCCCGGGCCGGGCTTGATCGAGATCAAGTCGTTCATAAAGATAACGTCCATGCTTCATCAAGCCAGAATGAACAGCAGCCGTCACTGATCGGAAGCAGCATCCCGGGAATGCCCGCGATCCTCCGCCAGAACGCACCCAAGAGATGGAGTACAACACCATGATTCGACACGGTTTTTCCCATCTGCGCAGCCATCCGCTGGCAAGCACGATAGCCGCCTTGTGCCTGGCATCCCTGCCGGCAGCGCCAGCCATGGCGATCGACTGGTCCGGTGTGCCCGCCAAGACGGTGGTCCTGACCTATCCCGGCCAGGCCTCCTGGGAGTGGGTGCTGACCAAGACCGATCACGAAGGGGCCGAGAAATTCCGCGGCGGCAAGGCCTGCCGCGAGTGTCACGACGACGAGACCCTGGTTGAAGACGGTGCCGAGTTGGCCAAGGGCGGCAAGCTCGAGCCGGCTCCCGTGGCCGGCATGGCCGGCAGCCTGCCGGTCAAGGTGCAGTTCGCCCATGACGGCAGCGCCCTGTCGGTCCGCCTGCAGTGGAAGGCCACCGGCAACGATGCGAAGCAGGATTCGAGCTACGCGGCCCACGCCGCGCTGATCCTGGCCGACCCGAGCAACAAGGAAGCCAACCGCGCCGGTTGCTGGGCCGCCTGCCACGACGACAGCGAAGGCATGGCCAGCGCCGGCGCCGCACCGCAGGAGAAGTACGTCGGCGCCTCGCGCGTCAAGCTCTCGCGCCAGGGTGGTGGTGCTGGCGTCAAACCGGCGGCCGACCTCCAGGCGCTGCTGGCGGGCGGCAACTACTACGAGTACTGGACGGCCAAGCTCAAGACCGATGGGTCGGCGACGGCCGAGGGCGGCTACATCCTCGACAAGTTCCACGCCTCGTCCGCCAGCAAGCTCACTTCGACGGCGAGCTTTGCCAACGGCGAATGGACGGTGGTGCTGACGCGTCCGCTGGCCTCCGCAGGCCCGGGCGAAGTCGCGCTGGCCGCCGGCAAGGTGTACCCGGTGGGCTTCGCGATCCACGATGGCCACACCAAGGGCCGCTACCACCACGTGTCGATGGAGCACAAGTTCGCGATCGACAGCGGCACGGCTGACTTTGTCGCAACGAAGAAATGAGGCACGCGCGACCGGGCGAGTCCCGGGCGCCGTCCAGATGCGGGGCAGCAGAAGGGGAGTCAAAATGAAATCCAAGCAGCAAAGGGGATGGACGGTCTGGCTGGCAGCGGTCGCACTGCTGTGTGCGCCGATGTTCGCGATGGCCGAGGCCGGCGACATCAAGTGCCTGAAATGCCACGACGAAACCAACAAGCCCGGCCTGCACATCCTGCAGACCCCGCACGGGATGATCGGCGACGAGCGCACCCCGTTCGCCAAGGAAGGTTGCGCGAGCTGCCACGGCGCCAGCCTGGATCACGCCGACGGCGACAAGGACAATCGCCCGGCTCCTGACGTGACCTTCCGCGAAGCCGATGCCAGCACCGGCAACGCCCAGTGCCTGACCTGCCATGTCGGTGAACAGAACACCCACTGGCAGGGCAGCGCGCACCAGCGCGAGAACGTGGCCTGCGCAAGCTGCCATTCGCCGCATGCCGCCAGTGACCCGGTGCTCGACAAGACCATGCAGGCCGAGGTCTGCGTGACCTGCCACGTCGAGCAGAAGTCGGCAATGGTCAAGCCCTTCCGCCATCCGATCCGCGAGGGCGAGATGAGTTGCTCCGGTTGCCACAACCCGCACGGTTCCACTGCCGACGCGGCACTGGCGAAGACCACGGTCAACCAGACCTGCAACATGTGCCACGCCGACAAGCGCGGCCCCTTCCTGTGGGAGCACCAGCCGGCCAGCGAGGACTGCACGATCTGCCACTCGCCGCACGGCTCGGTACACCAGGCACAACTCAAGCAGCGCGGGCCCTGGCTGTGCCAGACCTGCCACATGGCCAACTTCCACCCGAGCACGGCCTACAGCGGCACCGGCCTGCCCGGCGCCTCGCGCCCCTCCGGCGCGCAGCAGATGCTGGCCAAGAACTGCATGAACTGCCACAACCAGGTGCACGGGTCCAACCATCCGTCCGGCGCGCGCTTCACGCGCTGACCCCGGGCCGATCGCTCAAGTGAGGCAAGCCATGAACATCGAACGCAAACCCCTCTTCCGGGCCATCCGCGTCGCGCTGCTGCAAGGCGCCCTGTGGGCCTCCATCGGCGCACTCGCCCTCGGCGGCAGCGCCTTTGCCCAAGACGACTTCTCCCTCGGCGAGGAGGAGACCCCCGCGGTGGACTACGCCGCGATGCGCGCCGAACAGACCACCGTCAAGAGCGAGATCGAGATCG
>JANJUH010000264.1 GCA_024710675.1 Lysobacterales bacterium | reverse complement strand
CTCGACGCGGTCGAGCAGCTCCAGGACCGCATCCCCGATGTCATCCTGCTCGACATCGAAATGCCGCGCATGGACGGTTACGAGGTCGCGACCTACATCCGCAACGATCCGCGCCTGAAGCACATCCCGATCATCATGATCACCTCGCGTACCGGCGAGAAGCATCGCCAGCGCGCGCTCGAAGTGGGCGTCGATCGTTACCTCGGCAAGCCCTACCAGGAGGCCGATCTGCTGAAGAACGTGCAGGATGCGCTCGAAACGGGGCATGTCCATGTCCACTGACGTCCGTATCGCCCTCGTCTACCAGCAGGCCGGCGGCAGCGAGGCGCTGCGTACGGCTTTGGCCAACGCCGGGGTCATCGTCGCCGCCGAATCCCGCGCCGAGACTCTCGACGCAGCGACGCTGCTCGCCGCGGATGTCGATGCGGTGGTGGTCAATCTCGACCCCGAACTCGAGGACCTGCTCGACGAGGTCATGGAGCGGCTGGACGGTTTGTCGCAGCCGGTGATCTACAACGACCCCGAAGCCTCGAGTGACCTCTCCGGCTGGGACCGGGCGCGCTGGCTGCGCCACCTCTCGGCCAAGGTCAAGGGCGGCGGGAGCCTGGTGCCTCCGCCGCCACCTGGCGCCGAAGCCATTCCGGCACCCGCCGCGCGGGTCGTCGAGCCGGCCAGACCCGCTGCCGCCGGGGTGCTTGCCGAACCGCCTTCAGGCGCGACGGAGCCGGCAGCCGTGCAGCAGAGTGCCGACGCCGTCGACATCGACATGCTCTTCGTCAGTGCCGGCGTGAGCGAATCGTCGCCTGCGATCGCGGAGGACAGCCCGGAGCAGGCCCAGGGGGCCATGGTCGACCTCGATGCCCTGTTCGACAGCCCATCGGCAAGCGCCGGCAGCGAGGCGGCTGCGGAAGCCCCTGCGCCGGCAGCCTCCGGCGATGCCGACTTCGATGCGCTCTTCGTTGCCCCCGCCGACAGCGGAACGATGGATTCCTCCAAACTGGCCTTGGCCGACCTGGATGCGCTCTTCGCCGAGGAAGCCAGTCCCCCGGCCCCCGCCGTGGAACAAGCACCGCCTGCACGCAACGCCGCCGAAGTGGATTCCGAGATCGACCTGAGCGCCTTGCTGGCGGATTTCAGCCTGGACCAGATTCCTTCGGGTGGCATCGCTGCGGAAGCAAGTCCTCCCTTGGCAGCCGGGCGCCCGGTGGACGACGGGGACGCCGACAGGATAGCCGCGGCCATGGAGCAGGCGGCAGCACCGGTCTCCCGGCCGGCAGTCGACGAGTTGGTGTCGGACCTGGCCGATCTCGACGCCCTGTTTGCCGACCCGGCCGAGGACAGCCAGCTGTCGGCGCCGCTTCCCGAGTCCGACGCAGCCATAGGCATCGAAACACTCGAACTGGGTATGGTCGAACTCGAACTCGAACCCATCGAGACCGACACGGCCCTGAGTCCGGGTTCGCCTGCGCCCGCAACGCCGGTCGAGGAGCCCATTGCCGTCGCCGACTTCGACTTCGGTTTCGAGCTCGAGCCGATGAGCGGGGAGAGCGCGCCGGTGGCGGCCGAAACGGCCCTCATCGATCCCCTCGACGCGCTGTTCGCGCCGACCTCGGGCGCAGCCGGCAGCTCTGCCGAAATCTCCCTGCCCGACCTCGATCGCGTGTTCGTGCTCGGTGGCTCGATTGGTGGACCCGAGGCCATGAAGGCCTTTCTAGCCCGCTTGCCAGCACAGGTCCCGGCGGCGTTCATCATTGCCCAGCACATGGGTGCCGAGTTCCTGCAGATGATGGCCAGCCAACTCGACGCGGCGACCGCCCTGGCCGTGCGTTTCCCGAAATCCGGCGAGCGCCTGCGCCACGGCGAAGCCGTCGTGGCCCCGTCCGACCAGCGACTGGCGATCGATTCCAGCGGACACGTCCAATTGCAGCCGAACACCGGGGACTCGCCCTACAGCCCCTCCATCGACCAGCTTGTCAGCGATGCCATCGAGCGTTTCGGTGACCGCGCCACCCTGATCCTGTTCAGCGGCATGGGCAGCGATGCGCTCGAAGGCGCGCGCCAACTCATCGCACGCGGTGGGCAGGTGTGGGTGCAGGAGCGCTCCTCCTGCGTGGTGGCCTCGATGATCGACGGCGTCAAGGCGCAGGGTCTGGTGCGCTTCGAGGGCAGTCCCGTCGAACTCGCCGATCGCGTGCTCGAAGTCTTGTCATGAGGGCCTGGCGCGAACCGAGCGGTCGCCCAGGTCGTCCGTACCCCGGAACGGGAGTGTGCTGATGAACGAACAGCGCGAAATTCGCGGACTGATGATCCCGGTCACCAATGGTCGCGTGCTGCTCCCGAACGCGAACGTCGCCGAGGTGATCACGCTCTCGGTGCCGGAGAAGATCCCGAATGCGCCGGAATGGCTGCTCGGGCGGGTCAACTGGCGCGGCTGGCGCCTGCCCTTGTTCTCCTTTTCACAGTTGGCAGGCATGTCACTCGACGAAGGCTCGCGCGGTACCCGAGTCACCGTGCTGAAGGCGCTCGGCGGTCACGCGCGCATGCCCTACATCGCGATGCTGGCGCAGGGCTTCCCGCGCCTGACCACGATCAGTCCGGATGTGCTGGTGGCGGCCAACGAGGCCATGCCGACCCGCCCTGGCGTGCTGATGAACGTGCTGGTGCGCGACGACCAGGCCGTGATCCCCGACCTCGGCCAGATCGAGCAGCTCATTGCCGATTGCATCGCCGCGGCATGAGGAGCGTCAGCACTCGCAGGCGCTCGCCGATCCGGGCGATGGCATGCCTGCACGGTTCGCACCAGCCCCTCTGACGGGCAGCGTCCGGCAATGCGGGCCAACCCTGACCAACTGAAGCGCCAACTTGCCAGGGGCGTGGGGCCGGCGTACCTGATTGCCGGCGCAGAGCCCCTGCTGGTGCAGGAAGCCGCAGACCAGGTGCGCGCCGCCGCGCTGGCGCAGGGCGTGGGCGAGCGGCTGGTGCACGATCTGCAGTCCGGCTTCGACTGGCCCGGATTCGTCATGGAAACCCGCAGCATGGGCCTGTTCTCGACGCGGCGCCTGATCGAGCTGCGCATGCCCAATGCCAAGCTGACCGTCGAAGGCGCGGCAGCACTCACATCCATCCTCGCCGATCCCGGCGCCGACACGCTGCTGGTGCAAATGCCGGAGTGGTCACGCACGATCGAGAAGCTGCCCTGGGTCGAGGCATTCGATCGTCATGGCGTGGTCCTCGGCCTGTGGCCGGTAAAGCCCGAGGCATTGCCCGCCTGGATCCGCGAGCGCGCCGCCGCACTGGGTGTACGCCTGGGCGAAGATGCCGTGCAGGAACTGGCGGCGCGGACCGAAGGCAACCTCCTTGCGGCTTCGCAGGAACTGCGCAAACTGGCGCTCCTGGCGGGTGATTCGCCTCTGGACGCCGCCGCGCTGGTCGATCTCGTCGGTGATCATGCGCGCTATGACGTCTATGCACTGTTCGAGGCGGTGCTGGCCCGCCAGCCGGTACGCCTGCGCGAGGTGTTGGCCGCGCTCGCCGCAGAGGGCTATGCACCGGCCGAAGCCGCCGCGCATGCGGTCAGCCAGGTCACCCTGCTCGCGGTCGCGCAGGCGCTGCGCGAGCGCGGCCAGCTCTCGCGCAACTACTGGTTCGAGGCGCGCGTGCCGGCGCATCGCCAGCCGGTCTACGAACGCGCGCTCGATCGCGACTGGTCGCGCGCACTGGCCGAAGCCCCGGCGGTCGATCGCGCGGTCAAGGGCCGCTCGGCCGACCCGCCCTGGCTGGCGCTGGAGCGCTGGCTGATGCGCGCAGCCAGCAGCGGCGCCCAGAGCCGGAAGTTCGCCGCATGAAGGGCGTGCTGGCGATCCTTGGGGGCACCTTCGACCCGGTGCACATCGGGCACCTGCGCGCCGCGATCGAACTCGCTGAGGCGCTGTCGGCCGCCGAACTGCGGCTGATGCCGTGTGCCGTGCCGCCGCACCGTCCGCAGCCGGGCGCCAGCCCCTCGCAGCGACTGGCCATGCTCGAAGCGGCTGCGAGCGGCCTCACCGGAATCCGTGTCGATGCGCGAGAACTCGATCGACCAGGGCCCTCGTATACCGTCGATACCCTCAGCGCGCTGCGCACCGAGGAGGGTGACAGGCCCATCGTGCTCGCCATGGGCGCCGATGCCTTCGCCGGCCTGCCGTCCTGGCACCGTTGGGAGGAACTGATCGGCCTGGCCCATCTGGCTGTGTTGACGCGCCCTGATTCCCACCAGCGCCTGGACCCGCGGCTCGAAACCCTGCTCGCGCAGGCGGGACCGGCCGATGCATCCACCCTGGCCGGCCAGCCGGCTGGCGCCCTGATTCGCATCGAGATCCCGCCGATCCCGGTGTCCTCGACCCTGATCCGCCAGCGACTGGCCGAAGGCCGCTCGCTGGCCCACCTGGTGCCGGCCGCCGTGCTGGCGCTGATCGATCAACACGGCCTCTATCGTCGGGACCGTTGAGGCCGACTCCCGCCAAGGTCCCCGGAGGAAACGCAAACTTGCCCGTCACTCGAAAGTCCACCCCCGCGAAGTCCGGCGCCGAACAGCCGCGCAAGCGCAGCACCGCGGCCAAGGCCGCTGCCACCGCCACCGAAGCGCCAGTCCAGGCACCCGTAAAGGCGCCGCGTCGCGCTGCCAGCAAGGCCGTGGCTGCGCCCGCCAAGTCGGCGAAGCCCGCCGCCAGCCGCGCTGGGCCGGCTGCCGCCCCGGTTGCGGCCAAACCTGCCCGCGCCAGCAAGGCAGCCGCTGCCGCGGTCACGCCAGTGCGGAAGCCGGTTGCAAAGGCGACGGCCGCCAAGCCGGCCAAGGCGACGCCCAAACCGGGCAATGCCGCCAAGGAAGCCAAGCCCAAGCCCGCCAGCACGCGCGCCACCACTGCAGCCCCGAAGGCGAAGCCTGTGGCTGCGCGCGCGCGCAAGCCGGTCGAGAAGCCGATCGACGAGCGCGTCCGCGAAGCTGTCGTGGCCCGCCTCGATTCGATGAAGGCGGTCGACCTCAAGCAGATCGACGTGCGCGGCAAGACCAGCGTCACCGACTGCATCGTCATTGCCACCGGCACCTCGACCCGCCACGTCAAGTCGATGGCCGACGAGGTGGTGGTCACCGCCAAGAAGCTCGGCATGATGCCGCTGGGTGTCGAGGGCGAGAAAGAAGCGGAGTGGGTGCTGGTCGACCTCGGTGACACCGTGATCCACGTGATGCTGCCGCGCACCCGCGAGTTCTATGCGCTCGAGCGCCTGTGGACCATGGCGGAAGAGTCGCGCGCAACACCGGCCTGAGCGACGGCCATGCGCGCGCACCTGCTGACCATTGCCGAGCGCGCGCCGGTCTGGGTGCGCCAGGGCTTCGAGGAGTACCAG
>JANJUH010000224.1 GCA_024710675.1 Lysobacterales bacterium | reverse complement strand
GCCCTGCGGCCGGCCGATGTCGCGGTGATCCGCGGCGAGGGCGAGCCGCGTCGCCTGACCGACCTCAACAGCGCCCTGCTCGCCCAGCGCGAAATGGGCCGGGTCGAGGAAATCACCTACGCCTCGAGCCATGACGGTCGCCAGATCCAGGGCTGGATCGTCTACCCGCCCGGCTTCGACGCCTCGGAAAAGTACCCGCTGCTGCTCGAGATCCACGGCGGCCCCTTCGCCGCCTACGGTCCGCAGTTCGCCGCCGAGATCCAGCTCTACGCCGCGCAGGGCTATGTCGTGCTGTACACCAATCCGCGCGGCAGCACGAGCTACGGCGCCGAGTTCGCCAACCTGATCCACCAGAACTATCCGAGCGAGGACTATGACGACCTGATCAGCGGCGTCGATGCCGTGATCAGCCGAGGTGTCGTCGATACTGACAACCTCTTCGTCACCGGCGGCAGCGGCGGCGGCGTGCTGACCGCGTGGATCGTCGGCAAGACCGATCGCTTCCGCGCCGCGGTCGTCGCCAAGCCGGTCATCAACTGGTTCACCCACGCATTGACCGCCGACGCCTACACCTTCTATTGGCAGTACTGGCACCCGGGCCTGCCCTGGGAGCACGCCGAGGACTACTTCCGGCGCTCGCCGATCAGCCTCGTGGGCAACGTAAAGACGCCGACGATGGTGATCACCGGCGAAGCCGATCTGCGCACGCCGATGGCCGAGTCCGAGCAGTACTACCAGGCCCTGAAGCTGCGCCAGGTCCCGACGGCGCTGGCCCGCATCCCCGGCGCCTCGCACGCAATCGACCAGCGCCCCTCGCAGCTGATCGCCCAGGTGCTGCACACCGCGGGCTGGTTCGAGCGGCATCGCAAGCGCGAGGGGGCGGCAGCGGACTGAGGGCGGGCCGCACCCCCTCGTGAGTGCCGCGCGGGCGATCGGGCTCCAGCGCGGACCACCTGGACCGTTGGACCAGATCCAGCCCCTGCCGGATTAGGCGGGGCTTCCCTTACTCGAATCCATCGAGGAAGAAGCGATCGTCGCCTACCCGAATGTCGAACACGCCGGATGCCGTACCGATGGTCACGACACTGCCGCGTGAGTCCGTGTCGCGAATCCGAACACGGTCACGCCAGCCCGCTGCTCGACCCAATTCCAGGCTCGCGGTGGAAACCGTTCCGCCAGTATCGAGATCAAGGACTCCGATTTCGCGTTCCCGGGCGTACAGGAAGGCGGATCCAAACGGCGGGATCGGTGAGAGCGCGACCAGCCCATGCCCCGCATTCCAGGAGCTGATCAGGTCCAGATCAGGCAAGGATCGTATCGTGATATCCCCGCTGAAATTCGTCCCGACCAATTGCCTGATCCCCGGGGAAACCTCACGAACCAGCAGGGTCTCGTCGGAACAGGCGAACACGGCATCCAGCAGCCACGACCCCGAATCGAAAATCCAGCAAAAGCCGCCAGTGGCGAGCAGGAACTCGGGAGCGGGATCGTCATCGAACTGATCGAGTCGGGCACTCGATACCTTGGTGAATCCGCTGCCCATGGCGATCGATGTCCAGATCGGCACGCCATCGCTGCCACGAAGCAGGACCGCAACAGTCCCGCTCGCCCCGGTACTTCTGGGTTCGGCGATGGCGAGGACGTCATCAGGGTCACCGTTACGGCCAGGTACCCGGAGCAGCCGAACCACATCACGCGAAGCAAAAGCCTGCACGCCGCTGCCAGCACTCCAGATCGCCGTCCCATCGGGTCGAAGCGCCCGCACTTCGCCGCCGCCGATCAGAGTGGAGTTCCCGGCAACCACCAGTTCATCCCCTGGGTCGGTGGTGAGGTTGGCTGACTCCAGATCAAAGGCCCGGTACCTGTCGAGGACGATGGGCCAACGCAGAGCCAGATCGTCATCGCTCACCAGCCAAAGCAGACTGCCGTCGATGGTGGGATTCTCGGTCAGGGCCAGAATGGCTCGCACCAATGTGCCGTCGGCCGCTCGCACAGGACCACTCGCCCAGTACGGGCCGAAGGTTCCGAGGACCGAGGACACCACCCCGCCGCCGGCTGGCTCCACGAAGGCCAGCACGTTGGAGGACGAGCTCCCGTTCCCTCCAGCCCAGGAGACCTCGGGCATTCCATCGCCGTCGAAATCGCCGGCACGGGGGTGCGCGGAGCCCGAGGAGCGCGGGAGCGGGTAGCTCGCAATGACCGTCCGGGTGCCGGCATCCCAAATCTCCAGCGCACCTTGTCGCGCCGCGGTCAGGATTTCGGGGCGACCGCCCGGAAACACGTCCGCTATGTCGATGCCACCGGCGCCGCCGAAGACCGTGAATGACCAGATCGGCGAAAACGGCCAACTGCCGAATCCTGTCACGGTACTTCCCTGGCTGGCCGCGAGGATTTCGAGTTCCGGCCCAGCCTCGAGGTCCCCGACGGCGGTCCAAATACCGAAACCGGGGGCATAGTTGGTCTGGACCGCCAGGGTCGCGCCATCGATGATCTTCGTTCCGGCGATGATCTCGAGCGCCGGGTCACCGTCCAGTTGCGCGGCCCGCAAGCCACCGCCCCAGCCCTCGACCGACCAGGCGAGGATGCCGGTCCACGGGTCATATGCGGAGATCCGGCCCACGCCGTTGATGACCTCCGAAGCCACCAGTTCAGGCCTGCCGTCGTTGTCGACGTCGGCGCAGATCGCGCCATCGACGGCGCCCTCCGTCGTGAATCGGAACGCCTCCTCGAGCGGCCAGCCTGACAACACCTCGGCTTCGACGTTGTAGGCGATGTGCACGACAGCGCCGGGACGTTCGGCGCTCGACTCGCACCAGGTCAATGCACCACCCAATGGAAACTCTGCGCCATCGCGAAGCATCAACACGCTTTGCTTCAAGCCGACTTCCCCGCCGGCCGGCGCACCGAACACGCCGACCACCGCGAGCAGGTGGCCGCCGCTCGTGATCAGGTCCGCACGACCATCGCCGTCCACATCGGCGACCACGGCACCCCGCTCGCCCCATGTCGAGGCCGGTGGAATCCCGCTGCGCACCACGTCGAGATTGATGGCCACGGGCTCGACGCCAGGTGCACCGCATTGCACGGCCGGGCAAGTCACAAGCGCGATGGCCGCCACGAGAATCCGCCTCATCACGCCAATCCTCGTCAGCATTCTTCAAGAATCAAGAATGATCGGTACCCATGCGCGAGTCAATTCGCATCCGGTGCATTCAACGTGCCGCAGCGGCCAGCAAGGTCAAGCCAGGATCAGCACTCGGGCCAGCCTGATGCGGGCTCGGCCGGAGTGCCTGATGGTGGTGGCTGGACCTTGGGCCGTGCCTACCCGATGCAATTCCCCTGCAAGAGGGCGTGACACCGGGCGAGACGATCGGCGGGCATGCGTTGTTCGGGAGACCCCGCGTGGCGCGAACCGGCCATCCGGCGAGGCACGGTAGCTCCCGCCACGACCCGCCCAGCGGAGTTTCGGTACATGCCGCCGCACATTCCGGAGGTGCCGACCGCTCGCTGGGGACCGATGCTCAGACCCGCGGAAGTGCTTTTGCTCGACGTGCCGGTTGGATCGAGGTCAGGAGCGCGGCGCCACCAGACGGCCATCCGGGCTGGCAGGGCTGTACTCGAGAGTACTTTCCGACCCATCGGCAAAGCGAACCAGCAGCTCCATCTGCCAGCCCCTGGGTCTCCCGAGAGCGCCCCGCGACAGGGACTCGAATCGTTGCAGAGGCCCGAGCTGTCGCAGGTACTGTCCCGCCTTCTGCCTGAGCATGCCCTGTGCCGATTGATTGCCGGCGACATCCGCAGCCGACAGCTTCCCCAGGTGGCGGAGGCCGTCCGGCCACTCGTCGGCATCGATGGCCTCGGCCGTCACCTCGTAGGACTTGTTCCAGCCTACGGGCTCGCTGTTGTACCAGGCGAACAGCGCTGCCCGGAAGCGAAGCTGCTCGGGACTCATCGCAAGCGGGGTGACGCGACAGCGCCCCTCGCATCGTGCGGACCCGGCCGGCGATCCGGCGGACGAATCGTCATTCCCCGCGCTGGCCACACTCGAGTTGGCCGCGGGATCCACGCTCAGCTCGAAGGCATGGCCAAGCTGGCGCACCGGGTCGAAATACACCACCGTGACCGGCACCGGCAGCTGGCCTGCCGCGACTTGCGCGCCGGGTTGATCGCAACCCCGGCATTCGATCCACACCGCCGACGCTGCCAGCCACCGTGTTCCGCCGTACACATGGGGATCGGTCAGAGCATTCGCGCTGGCCGCGACGCAGAGCAGCATCAGCCCAAGCACCCAGTCACTGCTCGTTTCGCTACGACACCGAGTCATGACGAGAGATCACGTCACCAAATGAAACGGCGACGATAGCAAAGCGGCCCTACCCACCCACAGCCGGCCCAACGGCCGAAGAGCGGAAAACCGGTACCGAAGGGCACACGCCAGAGGACCGTTCGCGCAAGCGCTTGCGCGGCGCCAGACCACTGTGCATACTGTGCATATTACACATGCACAGTCAGCCTATCCCGTGAGCACCCTGCTCTTCCTGTCGGCCAGTGATCCGCGGCCGATGTACCAGCAGATCGTCGACCAGATCAGCGCCCGCGTGCTGGCTGGCGACTGGCTGCCGGGACAGGCGCTGCCCTCGATCCGCGAGCTGGCGGCCGGCAGCGGCGTCAGCGTGATCACGGTCAAGCGCGCCTACGAGGAACTCGAGCGTGCCGGGCTGATCGCCACCCGCCACGGCAAGGGCTCGGTGGTGGCCGAGAAGCCCGATCAGGCGCGCGGGCTGCTCGAGGAGGGCCTGGCGACGCACCTGCGTGAAGCGGCACTGCATGCCGCGCGTCTGGGACTCGATGCCGAGGCGCTGCGGCGCCGCCTCGATGCAGCGTTCGATGCACTGCAAGCGCCCGCTTCCCCCTCCCCTGGAGACGATTCATGACCGCTGCCTTCACCGCGACCGGGCTGTGCAAGCGCTACCCGGATTTCGCGCTGGAAGACCTCACGCTGAGCCTGGCCGAGGGCGAGGTGATGGGCCTCGTCGGCGTCAACGGCGCCGGCAAGACCACGCTGCTGCGCTTGTTGTCGGGACTCGCCGCGCCCGACGCCGGCACCCTCGAGGTGCTGGGTCATCGCCTGCCCGAGGGTCAGGTCGCGGCGCGCCGCGAGATCGGGCTGGCCTCGGAGGACATGCGGCTGTACCGCAGCCAGACCCTGCGCTGGCACATGGACCTGGTGCGCGCGATCTACCCCGGATGGGACGAAGGCTACGCAGCGATGCTCCTCAAGCGCTTCGATCTGCGCGAGGGCCAGCGCCTTGGTGGCTATTCGCATGGCCAAAGGGTCAAGGCGCTGCTGCTCCTGTGCCTGGCGCGCCGGCCGCGGCTGCTGTTGCTGGACGAACCCACCACCGGCCTCGATCCGGTCGCCCGCGCCGAAGTGCTGGAGACGCTGGCCGAGGTGCTGCAGGACGAGCGCCGCAGCGTGCTGTTCTCCTCGCACAACACCCACGATGTGGAGCAACTGGCCGACCGCATCGCCTTCATGCACCAGGGCCGCCTGCTCGCCGATGCCGGAAAGGAGGAATTCCTCGAAGGCTGGCGACGGGTGCTGTGCACGGGTAGTCCCGAAGCGACGCTGGGCGAATGGCCCGAGCTGGCGCGCGTGCGCAGCTCGGGTAGCCAGGTCGAGATCCGCGTCCGCCAATGGCACGACGAACTTCCCGGACGCCTGGCCGCGACCGGCCTCGCCGTGCGGCATGTCCACCCGATGAGCCTGGAAGAGATCTTCGTGACGACCGTTCGCACTGGAGCTGCCCCATGAGCTACGCCCCCAACTGGCCGGTCATCCGGCAACTCGTGCTCAAGGACTGGCAGCTGTTCCAGAAGCAGCTCGCCGCCTGCGTGCTGGCCGGCATCGTCGCGCTGGCCCTGCTCGGACTCGCCAAGGGCTGGTCCTTCTACCTCGGATCCCTGCTGCTGATCGTGCTGCTGGTATCGGCATCGTCCTTCGCGATCTCCAACTCGCTGCTGGTCGAACGCAAGGAGCACACGCTGGCTTTCGTGATGAGCCTGCCGGTCTCGCCGCTCGACTTCGTGCTGAGCAAGCTGGCCGGGAACATGGTCACCTTCGGTGTTCCCTTCCTGGTGCTCTTTTTCGGCACACTCGCGGTGATCCTGGGCACGCCACTCCCCGATGGCCTGGTGGTGCTGTCCACCCTGGTCTTCGGCCACATCTGGCTCGCCTTCGGCATTTCCTTGGCCGTCGCGATGCGGGTGGAGTCCGAGGGCTGGAACCTGTTCGTGATCATCGGCACCAACCTGCTGGTCAATCCGCTGATCGTCGGTGTCGGCCAGATCGAAGCGATCTCCGGCCCGATGCGCGGCGACGTCGTCGTGTGGAGCCTGCCGGCCGTTGCCATCGCCCTCGCGCAACTCGTACTGGGTCTGGCGGCCATCGGCTGGACCGCTTGGTCGCTGGGAAGGCGACCGGCGTTTTACTGAAGCGCACGGTCAGCGCCCGCTCCGGGGCCGGCTTGCCTTCCGACCATCGCCAAGGCCGCAGGCGATGGGGTCGATCGGCCAGCCGCATTCCCCCTCATCCGGGTCCTGCGGACCCACCTTCTCCCACGAGGGGAGAAGGGAGGAGCAGATTGCCCGCCGAAGTCTGTCGTGATGAATGCCTCTCCCTGCGCGCGGGGAGAGGGTGTCGCCGCAGGCG
>JANJUH010000177.1 GCA_024710675.1 Lysobacterales bacterium | reverse complement strand
ATCGCCGCCACCCCGCCCACCATCAGCGTCAGCAACTCGGACTGGGTCATCTTCGCCACGTAGGGCTTGACCACCAGCGGTGCCTCGGTCTGCCCGATGAAGGCATTGGCACACACCGAGAGGGTCTCGGCGCCCGACACGCGCATGACCTTGGTGATGACCCAGGCCATGCCCTTCACGATCCACTGCATCACGCCGTAGTGGTAGAGCACCGACATGAAGGCGGCGAAGAAGATGATCGTCGGCAGCACCTGGAAGGCGAAGACGAAGCCGAACTTCTCGGTGCGTGCGAAGTCGCCGAAGATGAACTGCGAGCCCTGGGCGGTGAAGCCGAGCAAGGTCACGAAACCCTGGCTCAGCCCACCGAACAGCGCGGCACCGAAGGGCGTCAGCAACACGAAGATCGCGAAGGCAAGCTGCAGCCCGACGCCGGTGGCCACCAGCCGCCAGTCGACGCCCCCGCGGTTGTTCGAGAACGCCCAGGCGATCGCGATCAGCACCGCGAGGCCGAGTACACCGAAAGCCAGATCCGCCAGCATGTGCCTTCCCCGGCGCCACCCCGCGGCGCCCGAATCGCCCGGAGACTAGCAGCGTCGTGAACACGCCGTCGATGCGCCCCGACCGGCGTCGCGATAGCATCACGCGATCGACGAATGATTCGAGCGGCCCATGGCTGACCCTGATCCGATGCCGGCGCGCTCACCTGGTCGCGGCCTCAGCATCGGCCGCCGCCTCTTCTACACCCACCTGCTGGTCGCGCTGATCGTTGCCCTCGCGCTCGGCGCGCACCTGCATTGGGCGGCCGAACAGGAGTTGCGCCAGGCACTGGAGGCACGTCTCGTCGACAATGCGCGTCTGGCGGCCAAGTCGCTGGCGCGCACCGGAGAAGCGGAGCCCCACGACGCCGACTGGCCCACCGCAGTCGCCGCGCTGACCGAGGGCAATCCCGGCCTGCGCCGGGTGGTCGTGGTCGCCGGCAGCGCCGAGGCTCGCATCGTGCTCGCCGATTCCGCCGGTCCCGGCAGTGCCATCAGCCTGCCGCCGATGGGTCGCCTGGATGCCCCCGCACTGATCCGCAGCCCGGGCAGTGCCTTCAATGCGGCGGCCCCCCTCCCCGGCGGCCAGCGCGTGCTGCTGCTGGCAATCGCCACCGAGGACATCGACAGCAAGCTGCAAGCCCTGCGCACCGACTCCGCGATCTCCTTCGTCATCGCGGTCGTGCTCGCGCTGGCGATGAGCGCCTGGCTGGCGCAGTCGGCGCGCGGCATCCTGCGGCGTTTTTCGGCGCGCTTTGCCGACATTGCCGACGGCCGCCTGGACAGCCGGCTGGAACTGGCCACCGACGACGAATTTGCCGAATTGGCGCGTGCGCTGAACGACATGAGCGAGCGCCTGGCGAAGTCGCAGCGCGAGCGCGAGCAGTCCGCCGTCGAACTGGCCGTGGCCCGCGACCGGCTCGAGGCGATGGTCGGCGAGCGCACCGCGGAACTCGAGCGGCTCAATCTGCAGCACCGCAGCGAAATCGAGCAACGCTGCCGCCTCGAAGCCGCACTCGCCGAGGCTGCCGCCACCGACACGATGACGCGCCTGCTCAACCGCCGCGGCGTGACCGAGGCGCTCGGGCATGCCGCCGACCAGGCGCAGCGCCAGAGAGGTCGGCTGGTCGTGGTCATCTGTGACATCGACCACTTCAAGCAGATCAATGACCGCCACGGCCATGCCGTCGGCGACCAGGCCATCGTGGCGCTGGGGCGCCGCCTGAAGGCCAGCCTGCAGCCGCATGAGGTGGCGGGACGCTGGGGCGGCGAGGAGTTCCTGCTGCTGTGGCCCGGGCTGTCGCTGGACGCGGCGGAAGCGCGCTGCAATGCGCTGCGCGAGGAGATCGCGGGCAGGCCGCTGATCGATGGGGCCACACCTGTCACCGTGAGCTTCGGCCTCGCCGAATACATACCGCCGGAACCGCCCGACCGCTGCGTGCTGCGAGCCGACCGGGCGCTGTACCAGGCCAAGGACGAAGGCCGCAATCGCGTCCGCGTCGGTCGCTGATCCCACCGGCACGCCCACACCGGCATACTCGCGCCATGCGAGCCAAGATCCCCCAAGACAATCCCAACCAGGCGCCGGGCCTGGGCGCCTATCTCAAGGCTGCCTTCACCTGGCGCTGGAACCTGCTGGCCCTCGGTGCCGGCATCGCCTTCGCGATGTTGAGCCCCAATCCGGGCGCACTGCTGCCCCTGGTCGGGGCCGCCGAGCTGATCTACCTGACCGGACTGGTCTCGAATGGTCGTTTCCGCCGGTCTGTGGACGCGAAACTGACCGGCGTGTCACCGGAGTGGCAGCAGCGCGAGGAAGATCCGCAGACCTTGCTGACGCGGATCCTCAACGAACTGGGCCCCGGGCCCAGTGCACGCTTCCGCGATCTCCGGGATCGTTGCCTCAGGATGCGCCGGATCGCGCGCGGTGTGGCGGCAGGGACACCGGAGACCCCGGTCGCCGGCAAGCTCCGCGGCGACGGGCTCGACCAGTTGCTGTGGGTCTTCCTGCGCCTGCTCTATGCGCAACAGGGGCTGTGGAAATTCCTCGAACAGACCGACCGCGAAGCGCTCGAAGCCCAGCTCATGGACCTCGAACGCCGTCGTACCGCACTGGGCGAGACCGGCGACGAGCGCCTGAAGCGCTCCCTGACCGATGCCATCGCCACGACGACGCTGCGCCTCGACAACCTGAAGTCGGCCGAATCCAACAACCAGTTCATCGAGGTCGAACTCGAACGCATCGAGGCCAAGATCCTCGCCCTGTCCGAGATGGCGGTGAACAACCAGAACCCGGATTTCATCACCACCCAGGTCGATTCGGTGGCCGAGACCATGGCCCACGCAGAGCACGCCATCCGCGACCTCAACCAGCTCACCGGGCTCAGCCCGAACGTCGCGCAGCCGCCGCGATTGCTGGAGGGGTGTGGGTCGCGCCCGTTGTAGAGCGCCCTTGGGCGCGAAAGGCCTTGCCGTGGGCCCGGATCGCGCCCAAGGGCGCTCCTACGAAAAGATCATCGCGCCCAAGGGCGCTCCTGCACCGCCTCACTCGTAGCCGAAAGCCTTCGCCGCCGGCTGCACCAGCTTCAGGGCCTTCGCGAGCGCCTTCTCGTACTGGCGCCAGCGACCCGCTTCGAGGCGCTCGGGCAGGCCGCCGATGGCGCGCCGGTCGACCTCGGACAAATCCAGGGCCTCGGGCGGCACGCCGAGCGCCTGGGCCAGACGACCAGCCAGGCCAATGCGGTCGCTGTCGAATTCCTCGCCGCGCACGATGGTGACCGCAAGGCCCGCCGAGGAACGCATGCGGTCGATGTGCTGGTACTGGCGCAACAGGTAGTTGGCGGCCAGCTCGATCTTGCCGATCGAGCGTGGCGGCACGGTGCCATAGGCCAGCCAATGCAAGAGGGCATCGCGCGGGTCGCGGACGAAGGCCAGCACCCGCCCCTGCACGATGGCCCCGGACAGTGCGGCGAACTGCAGCCACTCGAGGGCCGGCAGCACATCCACCAGCACCTTGTTTGCCGTCGGCGCACGAACCCGCCCCAGCGCCTTCCAGTAGCGCCGCCTGAACATCAGCAGCGTCGATTCGCCGAGACCCTGCTCGATCAGCGGGCGGTGCTCCGGCGACAGTCCATCGCTGCGCCCTCCGGTCACCAGGCGGTCACCGAGCACCGCCAGCGCCTCGCTCTTGAGCAGGGAGCGCAGCAGGATCTCGACGCCGGAGCCCGGGATGTTGGGCACGAAGACCACCGGCGGATGCTCGGCATCGACCGGCAGCGGCAAGGGCAACTCGCGCGGCGGGCCGAGTGGATCGGCCAAAGCGGGAATGCGGGCCGGCGGCAATGCGGCCTGGGTGTCCTGCCAGTGGCGCACCGCCTCCGCCGGATCGCCGGCGCGATCGGCCGCCAGGCCGAGCAGGAAATGGCGGGTTGCGGCCACTGGCGGCGGCAGCCTGGCCTCGAGTGCCGCCAGCTCGGCCACCTTGGCTTGACCGTCGCCAGCCGCAATATCGTAGGCCGCCGCGAGGCAAAGCGCCTTGCCGTGCTTCGGATCGATCGCCAGCGCAGCGAGCGCCGCCTTGCGCGCGTCCGCATGGTGCCCGTGTCGTTCCAGTGCCGTCGCCAATTCAGCCTGCGCCTCGGCAGCGTGCGGCTGCGCCGTACTCCACTCGCGTGCCAGCTCGAGGGCCTCGGCATGGCGTCCGCTGCGACCCAGCAGCGCCAGTCGGTGGCTCCACAGCGAAGCATGCGCGTCGGGTCCCGTATGCACGGCGAGCAGGGCAATCGCCGAATCGATCCGCCCCAGGCGCACGCGCGCTTCGGCACCGGCATGCAACAAGGGCACGTCACCCGGCAGGCGCGGCAGTACATGATCGACCAGGCGCACCACCTCGGCCTC
>JANJUH010000176.1 GCA_024710675.1 Lysobacterales bacterium | reverse complement strand
GCTTCGGTCTGCGACCCATCCGGATCTGCGAGAAGCCAATGGGCGTCTGGACGGCTTCTGTCAGGCGTGTGCCAGATCTTGGCTGTCCACGTCTGTTTTCCACGTCTTTTCTTCGTCCTCTTGCTGGGTGTCCTCGTTTCGGTCCTCCTCGTTTCGGTCCTTCCCCTTTCGGCGGTCCTCGTTTCGTCCTTCCTCGCTTCGTCCTCGCTGTTCTCGTTTCGCCTTTCGTCTCGTTTCACGCGTCCGCGTTTCGACCCGTTTCGAGCCAGTCTGTCGCGCACCTGAAGTCAGCCTGTCCGTTGTCGGCCACTCTGCCGGCATCGGTGTACGCCAACGGACAACGACGGGCCCGCCGCCCGGTCAAGCACGGCACATCCGATGGTGGCACGCCGCATGCTTGGATACATGCCGATCCTGGCTGCCGACGCGATCGGGATGACCCGGGTCGGAGCACCGCCGCAAGCGAAACCCAATGATCCACACCATGACTTTGCTGGACCTCAAGCTGGGTGTCCGGATGTTGACCAAGCATCCCGGGCTCACCGTGATCGCGACCATTTCGGTAGCGTTCGCGATCGCCGTCGGCGCGGTCGGGTTCGAGATCGCGCGGCAGGTGCTGTGGCCGACGATCCCGCTTCCCGACGGCCATTCGATCGTTGCGTTGCAGAACTGGAATGTCGCCGACAACGCGTCGGTTCCGGCATCGCGCAGTGATTACGACCGCTGGCGCGAGGGACTGAGCGCGATCACGGATCTGAGCGCTGTCGAAGTGGAGGAGCGCAGCGTCGCCGTCGGCACAGGCCCAGGTCAGCCCGAGTCCATCGCCAACGTGACGGCGTCGACCTTTGCGCTCACACGCGTTCCGGCGTGGATGGGACGCACGCTGTTGGATGCCGATGAGTACAGCGGCGAAGAGGTTGTCGTGGTCGGGCACGACTTCTGGAAGAACAGGCTCGAGCAGGCTGCTGACGCCATAGGTCGCGTCATCCATATCAGCGGGAGGCCCGTCACCATCGTGGGCGTGATGCCGCCCGGTTACGCATTCCCGCAACGAAACGAGTTCTGGCGACCGCTGCGCCCAGGGCGGATGCCCGAGTCGTCGGCGCACATCACGCATGTCTTCGGGCGCCTGGCGCCGGGCCACTCGCGCGATGAACTGGTTGCGCAAGCGGCGGAGATTGGCGCCCGGACAGAGCAGCTGTTTCCACAGACGCACCAGAACGTGCGACTGCAGGTTCTCTCGCTGCCCGATGCCGTCAGTGAACTGCCGGAGGCGGCGGGCCTGGTCCTCGCGTCGATCAACGTGTTCCTCGTGCTGCTCGCCGCGCTGCTGTTCGGCAACGTTGCCATGCTGTTGTTCGCGCGCGCCGTCAGCCGCGAGCGCGAGCTCCTGGTGCGGTCAGCGCTTGGAGCCAGCCGAGGTCACGTCATGACGCAACTGCTGGCGGAAGCTCTGCTGCTCTGCGCCGTCGGCGCGGTCGCAGGCCTCTTGGTCGCGCGCGTCGTGCTCGCACGGACCTGGGCGATCATCGAGGAACAGACCGGTGGTTTGCCGTTCTGGATCGAGACCTCAGTGTCTCCCACGACGGTTGCCTATGCCCTTGGGCTCACCGTGTTCGCGACGGCCATCGCCGGCGTGATTCCCGCGCTCAAGGTCACATCGCGTGATGCCGGATGCCGGCTCCGCGCCGCGTCGAGCGGGGGCGGCTCGCCGTTCGGCGGCGTCTGGACCGTGATCATCGTCGCCCAGATCGCGCTCACGACGATGCTGCCGGTGCCGCTGCTCGGCGTCGGAGCGGACTACGCGCGGGTGACGCCCGCGGGATTCCCTGCCGAGGAATTCCTCACGGCGACGCTGGAGATGGATCGCCACGATGCCGGCGCTGTCGATGGCGACGCCGAGCCGCACGTGCGAGCGGCGCGGCTCGAGGAACGCTACCTCGCGCTGGCCGACCGGCTCCGCCAGGAGCCGGGCGTGCTCGATGTCACCCACGCCGACCAGATGCCGGTGATGCGCCACAAGTGGACAGGAATCATGATGGATCCGGGTCCCGTCGCCGCGCAAAGTGAGCGCTGCGTGGGTGGCTACTGCGTGGGCATCGTTTCGATCGATCCGCGGTTCTTCGACGTGGTCGGTTCGCCAGTGACCCGCGGCCGCGCGCTGACGACGGCGGAAGCGGCGCCAAAGGCGCGTGCCGTGCTCGTCAACGAGTTCTTCGTCGATCAGGTCCTGGGCGGCAGCAACCCGATCGGTCGCCGGCTGCGCTTCTTCTCGTCGGGTAGCGAACCCACCGCCGAGTCGTGGTACGAGATCGTCGGCGTCGTTCCGGATCTCGGCGTGACGGACAATTCGGGTGATCTCGGCCGCGCACGCGTCTTTCAGGCGACCCTGCCGCGTGAAACAAGGCCGCTCAGGGTTGCCGTTCACGTGCGCGGCGATCCCCGGGATTTCGCGGTGCGCCTGCGCGAGCTTGCGCAAGCTGTCGATCCCGCGTTGCGGGTGATCGACCCGAAGCCGATGCCGCAACTGGCGCAGTCGGTCAGCGCGTTCTGGATGGCGCTGCTGATCGGCTTCACCGGCGTGACGGTGATGCTGTCACTCGCCGGCGTCTATGCCGTGATGGCCTTCACCGTCGCCAGGCGGACGCGGGAGATCGGTGTCCGCGTCGCGCTCGGCGCGCAGCCCCTGGCCGTCCTGGCTGCCGTATTCAAGCGCCCGGCCATCCAGATCGCACTGGGCATTGGCGTGGGGGCTGCCCTGGGGCTCGCTCTCGCCAACAACGACCTGTCGGACGTGCATTTCGACGATCTGGGCAACATGGTGACCTTCGCCCTGTGGACGACGTTGTGCTGTGCCCTCGCATGCATCGCCCCGACGCAGCGGGCGCTTCGTATTGAACCGACGGAAGCACTCAGAGACGAAAACTGAGGTCGCACGCGCATTGCGCCGCGTGAACGATGCCGGCTCAACGACGTCGACAGACATCCTCTTCAGTTGAGGCGCGAACCCCCGGCGCGCAGGCGACACGATTGCGCCCGGCTGCCTTGGCCGCATAAAGGGCCTGGTCGGCGCGGCTGAGCGCCGCTTCGACGCTGCCCTGACGGGCGTGCCAGGTGGCGACACCAATGCTGACGGTCATCCGGATGTCGTCGAAATCCGCATTGGCGACCGCTGCGCGCAGGCGCTCGGCGAGTGCAAGGCCTGCGGCCTCATCTGCATCGATCATCACCGCGAACTCCTCGCCGCCGTAGCGATAGAGCGCGGTGTGGTCGCCGAGTGCGCGGCTCAGCACCGCGGACACCTCCGTGATCGCTCGATCACCGGCGAGATGACCACGCCGGTCGTTGATTGCCTTGAAGTGGTCGATGTCGATCAGCAGGAATGTGCATCGCTTTAGCTCGTGCTCGACCGCTGCCAGCGTCTCGTTGAAGGTGC
>JANJUH010000175.1 GCA_024710675.1 Lysobacterales bacterium | reverse complement strand
GCCGAGGGTCTTGACGCCGACCGGCACGGCGATCGCCTTGCCGGTGTTGTCGGCGATCAGGCCACGCTTCAGGCCGTCGGTGGAGCCGAGGGCGATCGTGCGCACGATGCCGTCGCCGAGCTGCTGCTGCACCTCGAGCGTGATCTCGGTGCCGGCGATCTTCAGCGCGTCGTACACCTTGGGCACGGACTCGCGCGGGAACTCGACGTCGACGACGGCGCCGATGATCTGTACGACTTTGCCTTGGCTCATGTTCTAGCTCCGAACTTCGTTAGTTCTTGCGTGGAGGCGCTGCGCGCATCCGACCGTCAATCCTTGGTGAGTGGTCCGCGCGGCTCCGCCGCGCTCAGTGGTAAGTGGTCAGTGGCGGGATCCCATCGACCTTCCGCTCACCGCTCCTGCCACTCACCACTCACCATTCGCCACTCACTACTGTCACACTGCCGCCGCACCACCCACGATCTCGCTGATTTCCTGCGTGATCGCGGCCTGGCGGGCCTTGTTGTAGATCAGGGTCAGCTCGCCGATGAGCTTGGTCGCGTTGTCGCTGGCGGACTTCATCGCCACCATGCGCGCCGCGTGTTCGCTGGCGAGGTTCTCGATCACACCCTGGTAGACCAGGCTCTCGATGTAACGCGTGAGCACGTGGTCGAGCACTTCCGGCGCGCCCGGCTCGTAGAGGTAGTCCCAGTTGTCCGATCGCTCGACGTCCTCGCCGGCCACCAGCGGCAGCAATTGGTCCATCGTCGGCTTCTGCGTCATCGTGTTGACGAACTGGTTGTAGGCCAGGAACAAGCGATCGATGCGGCCGGCGTGGTAGCTGTCGAACATCACCTTGACCGCGCCGATCAACTGGCCCACCGAGGGCTTCTCACCCAGGTGCGTCACCGAACCGGCGAAGGTCAGCTTCAGGCGCTTGAAGAAGGCGGTGGCCTTCTGGCCGACGCAGACCACCTCGATCTCGACGCCCTTCTCCTGCCAGGCGCGCATCTCGGCGAGCAGGCGGCGGAAGAGGTTGGCATTGAGGCCGCCGCACAAGCCGCGGTCGGTGGAGACGATGATGTAGCCGACGTGCGAGATTTCCTGACGCTCGACCAGGAAGGGATGCTGGTACTCGGTGCTGGCCGCGGCGATGTGGCCGATCATCTGCCGCATCGTGTTCGCATACGGCCGCGAGGCCTTCATCAGGTCCTGCGCGCGGCGGATCTTGCTCGCGGACACCATCTCGAGCGCGCGCGTCACCTTGCGGGTGTTCTGCACGCTCTTGATCTTGGTCCGGATTTCTCTTGCGCCTGCCATGTCTTTACTCGGGACTCGGGACTCGGGACCCGGGACCCGGGGTTTCGCCCCGGCATCCCGCGCGTGGTAGTGGTGTGGGTCTGGGGTCTCGCTCCCCGGGCATCGGACTCGCTTTCACGAGTCCCGAATCCCGAGTCCCGAGTCCCGGCTTCCTCACCAGCTGCCGGTCTTCTTGAACTCGGCGATGCCCTTCTTGAAGGTCGCCTCGATGTCGCCATTCCAGTCGCCGGTGGCCACGATCTTCTGCATCAGATCACCGTAGTTCGAGTGGAAGTGCTGGTGCAGTCCCTTCTCGAAGGGGAGGATCTTGGCGAGCGGCTGGTCGTCCATGTAGCCCTCGTTGACGGCGTACAGCGACAGCGCCATCTCGGCGACCGACATCGGCGCGTACTGCTTCTGCTTCATCAGCTCGGTGACGCGCTGGCCGCGCTCGAGCTGCGAACGCGTGGCCGCGTCGAGGTCGGAGGCGAACTGCGCGAAGGCCGCCAGCTCGCGGTACTGCGCGAGCGAGAGGCGCACGCCGCCGCCCAGCTTCTTGATGATCTTGGTCTGCGCGGCGCCACCGACGCGGGACACCGAGATACCGGCGTTCATCGCGGGACGGATGCCGGCGTTGAAGAGGTCGGTCTCGAGGAAGATCTGGCCGTCGGTGATCGAGATCACGTTGGTCGGCACGAAGGCCGAGACGTCACCGGCCTGGGTCTCGATGATCGGCAGCGCGGTCAGCGAGCCGGTCTTGCCCTTGACCTCGCCGTTGGTGAACTTCTCGACGTAGTCCGGGTTGACGCGCGCGGCGCGCTCGAGCAGGCGCGAATGCAGGTAGAAGACGTCGCCCGGGTAGGCTTCGCGGCCCGGCGGGCGGCGCAGCAGCAGCGAGATCTGGCGATACGCCCAGGCCTGCTTGGTCAGGTCGTCGTAGATGATCAGCGCGTCTTCACCGCGGTCGCGGAAGTACTCGCCCATCGCGCAGCCGGCGTAAGCGGCGACGTACTGCATCGCGGCGGACTCGGAGGCGGAGGCGGCGACGATGATCGTGTGCGCCAGCGCGCCGTTCTCCTCGAGCTTGCGCACGACGTTGGCGATCGAGCTCTGCTTCTGCCCGATGGCCACGTAGATGCATTTGATGCCCGAGCCCTTCTGGTTGATGATCGTGTCGACGGCGAGAGCGGTCTTGCCGGTCTGGCGGTCGCCGATGATCAGCTCGCGCTGGCCGCGGCCGATCGGCACCATCGCGTCGACGCTCTTGTAGCCGGTCTGCACCGGCTGGGCGACCGACTGGCGCCAGATCACGCCCGGGGCGACCTTCTCGATCGGGCTCGACAGCTTGGCCGCGATCGGGCCCTTGCCGTCGATGGCATTGCCGAGCGCGTCGACAACGCGGCCGAGCAACTCGGGACCAACCGGCACCTCGAGGATGCGGCCGGTGGTGCGGGCGTGGTCGCCCTCGCGCAGGTGCTCGTAGTCACCGAGGACCACCGCACCGACGGAGTCGCGCTCGAGGTTCAGCGCCAGGGCGAAGGTGTCGCCCGGCAACTCGATCATTTCGCCCTGCATGACGTCGGCGAGGCCGTGGATGCGGACGATGCCGTCGGAGACCGAGACGATCGTGCCCTCGTTGCGCGCCTCGGCGGCGGTCTTGAACTTCTCGATGCGCGACTTGATGAGGTCGCTGATCTCGGAAGGATTCAGTTGGGTCTGCATGGCATTGGGTCCAACGTCGATTGAATTCTGTGTCGCCGCCGCTGGTGCCTGGTGGGCGCCGGGGCGGAGTGCTTGCGGTCCCGGCACCAGGCCGGGACTGGCGGGCCCGCGGGGGCCCGCCGGACTGTCTGTGTCAGCTCACCAGCTCGGCGCGCAGGCGCTCGAGGCGACCGCGCAGGGAACCGTCGATCACCACATCGCCGGCCTCGACGATCGCACCGCCGATCAGCTCGGGATCGAGGTGCACGTCGAGCGTGACCTGGCGATCGAAGCGCTGCGCGAGCGCGCCGACCAGCCGCTGCTCCTGCACCGCGTCGATCGCCATCGCCGTGCGCACGCGCACCTTCAGCGTGCGTTCGTCCTCGGCGCGCAACTCCTCGAAGAGCCGGGCGATCTCGGCGAGCAGGGGAAGGCGACCGTTCTGCTCGAGCAGGGCCACGAAGCGGCCATAGCTGCTCTCGGCGGACTCACCCTCGGGCAGGAACAGCGCGATGCGGTCGGCAGCCTGCAGCTTCGGGCTGCCGATCAGCACCTGCACTTCGCCATGCGCAGCCACCTGCGCCGCGAAACCGAGCTTGGCCGACCACGCCGCGCCGGCACTCTCGGCCTTCGCTAGGTCGTAGGCGGCTCGCGCATACGGGCGGGCCAAGGTCAGTACGTTGCTCATTTGGCGATCTCGGCGATCAGGTCGTCGAGCAGCTGCTTGTGGGCAGCAGCGTCGATCTCCTTGCGAACCAGGCGCTCGGCACCCTTGACCGCCAGTTCGGCGACCTGCTTGCTGAGCGCTTCGCGGGCCCGGTGCGCCTCGGTCTCGATCTCGGCCACGGCGATCGCCTTCTGGCGATTGCCCTCGGCGATCGCATCGCCCTTGGCCTTGTCGACGATCGCGGCGTACTCCTTCTCGGCGCGGTCACGGATGCCCGCGGCCTCACCACGCGCTTCGCGGATCACCTGGTCCTGCTTCTCGCTCGCCGATGCCAGCGCACGCTTGCCTTCCTCGGCGGCGGCGAGACCCTCGGCGATCTTCTTCTGGCGCTCTTCGATGGCCGCGATGATGTGCGGCCAGCCGAACTTCATGACCAGCCAGGCGGTCGCGAAGAACGCGATGCCCTGGATGACCAGAGTCAGATTGATGTTCATCGCTTCACTCCGTGGCGGACGCCCGTGGCGCCCGCCGCTCCGTCACGTCGGGGATGGATCAGGCGCCCGCGAGCTGCGACAGGAAGGGGTTCGCGAAGATCAGCAGGAGCGCGATGGCGACGCCGATGATCGGCACGGCGTCGAGCAGGCCGGCGACGATGAACATCTTGGTCTGCAGCATCGGGGCCAGCTCCGGCTGGCGCGAGGCGCCTTCGAGGAACTTGCCGCCGAGCAGCGCGAAGCCGATTGCGGTGCCGAGGGCGCCGAGGCCGATCAGCAGGCCGGCAGCGATCAGCGTGTAGCTCATTACAGTTTCCATGGTCGACTCCGTGTCTCAGTTGCTTTGGGTTGGAGGGAGGTACGAGGGTGGATCAATGGTGCTCGGCGGACATGCTGAGATACACGATCGTCAGCATCATGAAGATGAAGGCCTGCAGCGTGATCACGAGGATGTGGAAGACCGTCCACGCGAAGCCCGCGATCAGCTGCACCGGGGCCAGCGCCCAGAAGGAGGCGGAAGCCAGCGAGGCGCCGAGGGTCATCACCGCGATCAGGATGAAGATGAGCTCACCGGCGTACATGTTGCCGAACAGTCGCAGCGACAACGAGACCGGGCGTACCGCTTCCTCGATCAGGCGGAGCAGCAGGTTGGCAGGCGCACCGGCCGGGCCGAAGGGGGCGGTGAAGAACTCCTTGAAGAAGCCGCCGACACCCTTGTGCTTGATGCCGGTGTACTGGATCAGCAGGAAGACGCAGAGCGCCATGCCGAGCGTGGTGTTGAGGTCGGCGGTGGAGACCACGCGCATGTAGGCGTGGTGCGGGTCGTGCCCGGCCAGCTCGTGCGCCTTCATCCAGGCACCCGGAATCAGGTCGACCGGAACCATGTCCATGAAGTTCATCAGCCAGACCAGGCAGAAGATCGTGATCGCGAGCGGCGCGATCAGCTTGCTCTTGCCGTGGAAGGTCTCCTTGACCAGGCCATCGACGAACTCGACGATCATTTCGACGGCGCACTGCAGCTTGCCCGGGACACCCGAGGTCGAGCGACGCGCGACGCGAATGAAGACGAACAGGAAGAGCGCGGCCAGCAAGGCCTTGAAGAAAACGCTGTCCAGATGGATCGCCCAGAAGGCACCGTCGCCCACCTTCAGCGTCCAGTGGACAAGGTGGTGCTTGATGTAGGCCGTCATGGCGCCGGAACCCTCGGCTTCGGCCACTCGCGTCAGCAACTCATGCATATCGGATCAGTGCCCACGTTCCTGCCGCTTGCGCCGCCAGCAGTCCCGCGAGCATGGGAACGGCCGGCAGGCCGAGCACCACGATCCCGAGCGCATAGAGCGCGAACAGCACCAGCCATTTCCAGGCTGCGGCACCATAGAAGCGCCGCAGCAGTGTCGTTGCGGAGGCCACCCCCGCCATCTGGCGACGAGCGAACATCCAGGCGCCTGCCATCACCGCACCACCGCCCCAGGCCACACCAGCCGCCACCAGGGGCGAACCGGAGACTGCGAGGGCCACGGCAGCCGCGAGGGCTGTCGCCAGCGCCTGGGCGCGCAACACCTGCCGCGCCAAGCGCCTGCCACCAGCGAACGGATCGTGCATCTCGAAGGAACCCGTCGGGTGGCCATGAAGCTTCGGGACCATCAACCGCCCCGACTTATCCATTGAAGTATATCGGCCGCCGGAAAAGCTCTGCAAGCCGTCCCGCCAGTCGCGGGGCGGATGCTGCCACGGGAGCATTCGAGTTCCCATTCGACCTTTGCCGCGAGGCGCTCTGTCGCTTGCCGCAGCCTTCCGGCGCTCGGCATACTGCAGCATTGACCGCGTGACTGGCGCCCTGATACGCCCATGAGCGATTCCCGACCCGTCTTCGTGGATGTCGCAGCCGGACACTTCGTGTTCCGCGAGGGTGACAGCGGGAGCGAGATGTACATCATCGAGAGCGGCAGCGTGGAAGTTCTGCGCGCCGGTCGCGGCGATCCGGTGGCCGTGCTGGGCGCGGGCGATTTCTTCGGAGAGATGGCCATCCTCGAGGACCAACCGCGCTTCGCCTCGGTTCGTGCGAAGAGCGCGGCGCGCCTGCTGAAGGTCGATCGCGCAGCGTTCGCCGGGATGCTCAAGGAGAACTTCGAGATTGCCGTGCGCATCATGCGCAAGCTGGTCTCGCGACTGCGCCGCACCGAGGAACAACTGAGCGAGGCCGAGCGCGCCTTGGCGCAGGCGCGGGGGCAGGCTCCTGTATCGGCACCGGGCGCGGTCCGGCCCGGACCTGTCGCCGCCGTCGCCGCAGCCCCGAAGCGCCCCGCGCCGGTCGCTGCCGAAGCACTGGGCAAAACGCTGAAACTGGTTCATGCCGACAGCGGCAGCGAGTTTTCGCTGGCCACCGGTCGCACGGAAATGCTGGTCGGGCGTCCGGATCCCGTGACGGGATTGCTGCCGGACATCAACCTCGGCCCGCTCGACCAGTCCCGCAGCCTGTCGCGCCGCCACGCCAAAGTCGTCGATGAGGGTGGCATCCTGTTCCTGCGGGAAGAGGTGGGTACCACCAACGGCACCTTCGTCAACGGAGAGCGCTTGCAGACCGGCCAGGCGCGGCCACTGGCGCCGGGTGACCTGGTCCGCTTCGGTTCGGTCGAACTGCGCGTCGAGGCGTTGTGAGCAAGGGCCGCCGGGTGGCGGGAGATGGAGCCCCGACACGGGAGGACGAGGCAATGGCGATCGATCCGGACGGTACGGACCTTACGACGCTGGACGAGCTGACCGCACTGAAGCGGCAGCGCGAGGAGATCGGCCAGCGCGTCGCGGTGATGAACGAGAAGCGCGGCAAGGTCTCCGAGGAGGTCTACCAGCGTGTGCACGCCGACTACCAGCAGCAACTGCAGGAACTGGCAGCGAAGGCCGCGCCGCTGCGCCAGCGCGCTGCCGCGGGCTGGCAGGCACTGAAGATCGAGATGGCGCGGATCGAAGCCGACTTCAACGCCGCGCGCCTGGACAAGGAAGAGATCGAGTTCCGCCATTCCCTGGGCGAGTTCGATGCGGCCGAGCTCAAGCGGCGCCTGCGCTCGGTGGATGAACGCGTCGAGGCCAGCACCCGGGTTCGGGACAAGGCGGCGCAGTTGAAAGCCCGCTACCTCGCGGCTGTCGAGTCCGAGGGTGAACTCGAAGCCGGTGACGAAGACACGGCGCGCATGCCGGCGATCCCGGACCCGCCGCCACCGGCGCCAGCCCTGGCCTCTACCCTGCGCACACAGCCGCCGGCGCCGGAAGTGCCGGCCACCACGCTGCGGGCACCGCCTCCGGCGCCTGCCGCCGACGCCACCCTGGTGTCGGCCCCACTGCCCACGGCTGGCGCCGCAGCCCCAGCCCGGGCCGCGTCGAGCCGCTCTTCGCGCAATCCCGATGCCACGGTGGTTTTTCGCCAGGGCCGGCTGGAGCCACGCAACCCGGAAGCTGGCTCCGTGGTGCAGACCCTGGGTCTGCGGCCGATCGCCATCGGCAGCGGCAGCGAGTGCGACCTGCAGCTCCAGGTGGCGGGTCTCGGCAAACGCCATGCCGAGATTTCCATGACACGCGCGGGCTTTTGCGTGCGCGATACTTCGTCTTCGGGCACTATCACGGTCAATGGTGAAACCATTCGCGAGCAGGTGCTCGCCGACGGTGATGCACTGGCCATAGGCCCTGCGCTCTTCCACTTCCGTCTGTTGTGAGGATCCGATGGCACTAGATATCGCGAGCGAAACCCACGGCGAAACGCGCGTGCTGCGCCTGAGCGGGCGACTCGACACCGAGACCTCGGCGGACTTCGAACTGGCTGCCCATGACTTGACGGCCGCCGGTGAGAAACGCTTTGTCGTCGACCTCTCGGGCATCAGCTACGTCAGCAGCGCCGGTTTGCGCGTGCTGCTGTCGCTGGGCAAGCAACTCTCCGGAAACGGTGGGACGCTCGGCCTGTGCGGCCTCAGTGAAAGCGTGCGCCAGGTCTTCGACCTGTCCGGCTTTTCGCGGCTGTTCAATATCTCGGCGGATCTCTCGGCTGCCCTCGGTGGCGCACCCGTCAGCTCGGGCCCGGCGCTGGGGCAGGCAGCCGCCTCGCTGTTGGGCGCTGCTGACAAGCCATCGGCGCCGGCGGCCGCCCCTCCTCCGGCGGTAGGCCGGCAGGCCGCCGACCTGCTGGGAGCGAAGCCGGCCGCAAAGGCGGGCTTCTTCGCCCGAATACTGGCCTGGCTGAAGGGGCAGTAAGCCAGGGGTCGTCCGGTCCGCGCGACGGCGGCTGCGCGGGCCTCGCTGCCCTGGATTTCAGCGCGTGCGCCCGAGGCAGATGATGGTCAGGTCGTCGGTCGAGCGGTCTCGACCGACGAACTCGAGCAACTCGCTGCGCAGCGCTTCGTTGATCTCTTCGGCGGTCCCGCAGGACAGCAGAACCTGGTCGCGACGTGCCTTGCCGAACTGCTCGGACTGCGCATTCTCGCCCTCCTCGACACCATCGGTCGTCAACAGGAGGCAGTCGCCAGGCGCCAGTTGCAGTTTCTGTTCGCGCACATTGATGCTGGTCTCGGCCCCCAGCGGCGCGCCGGGATCGAGGCCCATCTCGATGACCTTGCGGGCTGCGCTGCGCAGCACCGGCGCCGAATGGCCAGCCAGGGCAACTCGGCACATGCCGCTCTTCAGGTTCACGAAGACCACCGCGATGGTGACGAACATGCCGGCCTCGAGCACCGGCGAGAGCGACTCGTGCAGTTGCTCGAGCAGCTTTCCTGGCGCCTTGCAGTGCTTCAGGTGATGGCGCAGGTCGGCCATCAGGTAAGCCATGTACATGGCACCCGAGACACCCTTGCCGGACACATCGCCGATCACCACGGCCAGTTCGCCGCCAATGCGCTCGATATGGAAGAAGTCGCCCCCCACCATCATCGCCGGGCGGTAGCTCACCGCCAGCTCGAAGCCTTCGAGCACAGCCGGCGTGGGCGACAGCAGCCGCTGCTGGATGCGCTGGGCAAGGCGAAGGTCCGAGTCGCGCAATTTGCGTGAGCCCGCCGCCGCTGCCGCCCGCAAGGCCGCCAGCGGGATACGCATCAGGCGGGCGGTGGCCGCCAGCAGTTCCAGGCTCAGCGTGGTCTCGGGAAGCGCCTGCGTATCCTCGGGGCCTTCGATGAGTACGCCGACAGCGGCATCGACAGGGAGCACGATGAAAGGCTCCACCGCCGCCAGTCCGTGATCTTCCGCGATCCGCGTGCAGCTCTGCACGCTCCAAGCGACCGCACCTTGCGGTGATCGACGGAGGATCTCGAGCGCCTGGAACACACCGCTGCGCGAGATCTCGGCCTCGGCCGGGGCGCGCGCCATGATGCGACCGGCCTTCCAGTCGACCAGGCAGGCGTGGCGCGCACCGGGCACGGCCTCGGCCAGGGCCGCCAGCGCAGCGCGCGCCTCGATGTCCGCGCCGGCGTCCGCCGGGAGCGCACTGATCGCGACCAGCACGGCCGCCGCAATGCGATCGCCACTGGCGTCGGAAATGGTCGCGAGGTCGGGTACCGCTCCCTGCACGGTCGCCGCCGGCTTCGGCTGCGAGGTCACGGCTTCCTCATCCGGCGTGCCCGGCAGGCAGAGGATGCGCACATGCCCGAGGCCGATGGTATCCCCCTCGCGCAGCGCGCGATCACCAATCAGGCGATGGCCGTTGAGCTCGGTGCCGTTGGAACTGCCGAGGTCGCGCAGGCGCCAGCCATCGGCCGATCGCACGATCTCGGCGTGGCGCCTGGAAACGGTCGGGTCGAGCACCGGATAGTCCGCTGCCGGATCGCGGCCGATCACGCCGTCGCGATTGATCTCGAGGCGCTTGCCCTGCTCCCTGCCACTCTGCACTTCCAGCCACATCGCCGATCCTCGCCTTCAGGCTTCCTTGCCGCCCACATTTTCGCATCTTGCGCGCCGGTCCACGTGCAGACTATGCCGGCAATCGCACTCCGGGTGCGCGCGCCGTTCGGCTGTCCAGCAGATCCGGAACTACCCTACTCCCCAGCGTTCAGGAAGAACCCATGACCCTCGCTTACTGGTGCGTCTTGATTGCGGCCTTCGTGCCGGTCCTGTTTACCGGCATCGCCAAGTTCAGCGGGCCCGGCTTCGACAATCGCGCTCCACGCGACTTCCAGGACCGCCTGACCGGCTTCCGGCAAAGGGCGCATTGGGCGCACCTGAATTCCTTCGAGGCCTTCCCACCCTTCGCCGCGGCCGTTCTGATCGCGCACCAGATCGGTACGCTGGCGCAGGGCACACTCGACGGCCTGGCCGTCGGATTCATCGTCGCGCGCCTGCTCTACGGGGCCTTCTACATCGCCGACCGCGACCTGCTGCGCAGCCTCGCCTGGACTGCCGCCACGGGCTGCTGGGTGGCGATGCTGGTGATGTCGGCCTAAGGCAATCGACTGTCAGCGACGCGCCGACGAGCGTCCGGATGAATCCGGACCCACCACAGCACCGCTCGAGCCCGCCACCGCACCTCAAGCCTGTGGGTCGGCATTCATGCCGACGCTCTGCGGCAGACCCACGACAGCATCGCTCCCGCCCGCCGCGGCATCGCTCCGGACCACTACCGCACTGCGAGCCTGTGGGTCGGCATGGATGCCACCGACCTGCGACTTTCCCACCCCCGAAAAAGAAAACCCCGGCTGGCGGAGCCAGCCGGGGGCATCTGCGACACGGAGCGAGGGGAGGGGTCTGCGCCGCGCCGCGTATGCGAGCGGTGGACCGGCCTCAGGCGCTGGCGCGCTTGCCGGTCTTCGTCGTGGCCTTGCCGACGGTGTCATTGGCGGCCTCGACGCTACCCTTCAGCAGCTGACCGAAGGCTTCGCCGCTCTTGACCAGCACGCCGGAGACTTCCTGCGTGGTCGCGTAAAGCTTCTCGGCGGAATCCTTGACCAGCGAAACACCCTTCGGGAGCGCGGCGCGCATCGCGTCGAGGTCACGCACTTCCGAAGCCTGGCCGGCCAGGTCGGTGGCGAGCTTGACGTTCTCTTCGAAGTTCTTCAGGTTGATGTCGACCAGCTTCTCGAAGGTGTCGACAGCGATCGCATTGGCCTTGATGAAGTTCTCTGCGGCCTGCTTCGACAGGGCCAGGAACTGGTTGCTGACTTGCTCGTACATGGCGAAATCTCCTGTGGGTGCTGCCGATGTTGCGTTGCAGCATACCCTGCATTTTGTTGCGGTGCAACATTTTCGCCAGGGCCTCGCCCGCGCCTCAGCCTCCGCCGAGGGCAGCGCGCAGATCGGGGTCTGCTTCAGGCCCGAACCAGATCGCCAGGAAGGCGCGATTGAAGTCGATGCCTGCAATGATCTCCGAAGCACCTCCCTCGACGGTGACCTCGGTACCCGCGTCCGGACTGTAGTGAAAGGTCACGGTCCGTCCTCGCGCCGCAGCAGGCAGCAGCGCAAGGAACTTTTCCGCGCGAGCACCCAGGCGCTCGAACTGTGCGGGACCCCCGGCTGCACGCTCCAGGGCCTTGCGGAAATGGTCGCGCACCTGTTCGGCCGGCAGCGAGGGCGTGTACCAGACCAGGGTCAGCCGCAGCGGCGTGAGGCCGCGGGCAGGATCGTCCTCGGCGTACTCCAGCGGCCGGTAGAGGGCCAGTCCGAAGAAGGGGATGAAACTGCGTTGCACCTGCGCATGGCCGACCAGAGGCCACGGTCGCGACTCGCCCTCGACGCGCACCAACTCGGGAATCGTCACGCCCGCCATGTCGAGCGCCGATGCGCCGCCCGTGCCCAGGGACAAGGCCAAGGCAATCGCCAGTGCAGCCAAGGGTTTCATCGCCGTCGCCGATTCAGGACCGCTCACAGCATAGCGCCACCCGCCGGACTCGACGCCGGTCCGGGCGTGTTGCGCGTCACGCATTCAGGGCGCTGTGCTGGACTGGCGCGGACCGCGATAACGCGCGCCGGCCGTGCAGGTCTCGTGGACAATGATCTCGGACAGCTGCGGCAGCCGCGGCGACAGCTCCTGCCACAGCCATTCGGCCAGACGTTCGCTGGTGGGATTCTCGAGCCCGGGGATGTCGTTGAGATAGTGATGGTCCAGGCGATCGTAGATCGGCTGGAATGCGGACTTCACGTCGGCGAAGTCCATCACCCAGGCTTCCGGCTCGACCAGATCGCCGCTGACACGGATCTCGATTCGGAAGGAATGCCCGTGCAGCCGGGCACACTTGTGGCCTGCCGGAACGTTGGGCAGGCGGTGTGCCGCCTCGATCGTGAAGATCTTGAAGATTTCCATGGCCGCCGCTTCGGGGCTGACCGGCGCCGCGTCACGGCGCCGGGGACGGAGCTGGTGGCTACGGGTGGAATCGAACCACCGACCTCAGCATTATGAGTGCCGCGCTCTAACCGTCTGAGCTACGTAGCCGCCGTCTCGGGGACCGCGAATATTGCCAGAGATCTTGCGCTGTTTCCAGCGCCTGCCCCGGCTAGCGCTGGTCCGCGGGCCCAGGTGAGAAGCGCACGCGTACCCGACCCCTGGCATCGACCATCTCGAGCTCGCCATCGCGGATGCGGAAGCGCTGCGCGGATGCGAGTGCGTCGAGCACATCCTGATCGTTCAGGCTGCCCGCGGGACAGGGATGCGGAGGACGATCGATCTGGCGCAGGCGGATGGCTTCCCCCACCGTCTCGAAACTTCCACCGATCCGGTTGCACAAGCCCTGGCCCAGGAAGCGACCGGTTTCCGGCGCGAAGCGCAGATGCGGCTCGCGTTGTCCCGCTGGAACTTCGATCGGCTTGCGGTTGACCATGACCAGTCGCCAGTAGGTGTTACCCAGGGGCGCAGCACTCTCGCGGGAATCACAGCCACCAACCTGCTCGGCGAGCAGACGGGGTTGCTGCAGCCGACTGAGGCCATCACCGGCGACAAACGCTCCCTCGATCGCAACCAGCAAGCCTTCGGTGGGCAGTTCCCGATCCAGTTCTCCGGGTTCGTCCAATGGAAAGCGGATCCCGGAGCCGCAGTCACGCACCGCGATACCCTGCTCATCGCGATCGACCACCGCGCGCAATTGGGCCGCGACTGTTAGCGAATCCGCCGCTTCCACCATGGCGATCCGCCCAAAGGCCTGGCGCGTCGGGCCTTCGAGATCGAAAGCCCGCCATTCCGATTCCCCGACGCGATCAAACACATGCCGGCGGCGCTCCTGGTCGATGAGCACCAGGCGCGAGCCATCCGGCGAGACCTCATGCCGTCCCACTGCCTCGACTGCGAAGACCAGCTTGCCATCCGGACCCGACACCTCCTCGCGCCGCCTGAAGCTGCCGTCCGCTTCGAAGTCGGCTTCGTAGCGCAGGGTGCGATCGCCCAGCTCGAGTTGGCCCGAATAGCGGCGCAGGGACTCGCTGGTCGATGATGATGATTCCGCCTCCGGCCGCTTGTCCGGCGCCTCTGCAGCACCATCTCCGTCCCCAGCCACGGCGGCATGGCCGATCGCGAGCAGCCAGAGGATGGCAATGATTCGATTCATGGGATCAACTCCGGTCGGGAACCGCAGCACCGTGCAGGAACAGTGCCACGGTGTCATTGAGGAAACGATAACCGACGTCGGAGGCGACAATGGTCTGCACATCGTCAAGCAGCAGGCCGCGCTCGACCCCCGCGCGCCAGCCGCGCAGCTCGCCGGTTTCGCGGCCGATGCGCTCGCGCAGGAAGTCCCGCGGCACCCCCGCGCGCAGGCGCAGCGCGTTCAACATGAACTCGAAGGGCAGGTCGTCGCTGGCGACGACCCGCTCTGAAAAGGCCTCGGCGGAACCGGCCCGGCCCTGCCAGCGCGAAGGTACGCGCTCACGCTCGCGACGCCGGATCTCACCATCGGCCAGGGTGTACTTGCCGTGTGCGCCGGCGCCGATCGCCAGGTAGTCGCCGAAACTCCAGTAGTTCAGGTTGTGCAGCGACTGCCGGCCGGGGCGGGCGTAGGCCGACACTTCGTAGCGCTCATAGCCGGCCGCTGCGGTCACCTCCTCGACAACCTCGACGATGGCATCCAGCGTGTCCTCGTCCGGCAGGTCCTGCGGCGGAAAGCGGGCGAAGACCGTGCCGGGCTCGAGGGTGAGCTGGTAGCAGGACAGGTGCTCCGGCGCGAGTTCAATGGCTGCGTCCAGGTCGGCCCGCGCCATCGCCGGATCCTGCCCGGGCAGGCCGTGCATCAGGTCGATGTTGAGGTTCCCGACACCGGCCTGGCGCGCCAGGGCCACGGCCCGCCCCACCTCGTCGCCGCCGTGGATGCGCCCCAGGCGTTTCAGCATCGCGTCGTCGAAACTTTGCACGCCGAAGGAGAAGCGGTTGACGCCGGCGGACAGGTAACCCTCGAAGCGATCGAATTCGGCGGTGCCGGGATTGCATTCGAGGGTGATCTCGCAGCCGGGCGCCAGGTCCACCTGGGTGCGCACACCATCGAGCAGGCGACCGATCGCAGCCCCCGAGAACAGGCTGGGCGTGCCACCGCCGATGAAGATCGAGGTCAATGGGCGTCCCGCGGCGAGCGGTGCATCCAGCCTGAGATCAGCCAGCAGCGCATCGACATAGGCGGCCTCGGGCAACTCGGCCGGCTTCTGGTGCGAATTGAAGTCGCAGTAAGGGCACTTGCGCACGCACCAGGGCAGGTGCACGTACAGGGACAGCGGGATGGCGGCCGGGTCGATCACGCCGCCAGCTTTGCGGACAGCAGCGGCAGCAGGCGGGCGCAGGCCCTGGCCCGGTGGCTGCGCGCATTCTTCTGCTCGCGTGCCATCTCGGCGGCCGTCAGCCCGGATTCCGGATCGAGGAACCAGGGGTCGTAGCCGAAGCCGCCGGTACCGCGCGGCGCGTCGAGCAGCAGCCCGTCCCAGCGTCCCTCGACGATCAGCGGCAGCGGATCGTCCGGATGCGCGAGGACCACCAGCACGCAGACGAAGGCACAAGCGCGCTCGCCGCCCGCCAGATGTCGCGCCCGCTCGACCAGGCGCTCGCCGTTGGCCCGGTCGCTCGCGCCCCGACCGGCGTAGCGCGCGCTGATCACGCCAGGTTCTCCGCCCAGCGCCGGCACGATCAGCCCGCTGTCGTCGGCCAGCGCTGGCAGGCCGCTGGCGCGGCTGGCCGCGCGGGCTTTCAGGATCGCGTTCTCGACGAAACTCGGCGCCGGCTCCTCGGGCACGGCGAGGCCGAGCGCCGGCGCCAGGTGCAGGCGCGCACCGGCGCCGGCGAGCAGCGCCTGGAACTCGGCGAGCTTGCCGGCGTTGTGGCTGGCGAGGACCAGCTCAGGCATCGAGGGCCTCGCGCTGCAGGCGGTGCAACTCGCCGATGCCGCTGCGCGCCAGGGCCAGCATCGCCTCCAGCTCCTCCTGGCGGAAGGCATGGCCCTCAGCGGTGCCCTGCAGCTCGACGAAGGCCAGCGCATCGTTCATCACGACGTTCATGTCGGTCTCGCAGGCCGAGTCCTCGGCGTAATCGAGATCGAGCACCGGCTCGCCCTGCCAGATGCCGACCGACACCGCGGCGATCTGGCCGTGGATCGGATCACGCGTGATCACCTTCTGCCTGAGCAGGTGACGCACCGCATCGCACAGCGCCACGTAGGCGCCGGTGATGGCCGCCGTGCGCGTGCCGCCATCGGCCTGCAGCACATCGCAGTCGACGATGATCTGGCGCTCGCCGAGCGCGCGGCGATCGACCACCGCGCGCAGCGCGCGGCCGATCAGGCGCTGGATCTCGTGGGTGCGGCCCGAGGGACCCTTGCCGGTCTCGCGCTGGCCGCGGGTATGGGTGGCGCGCGGCAGCATCGAGTACTCGGCCGTCACCCAGCCCTCGCCACTGCCGCGCAGCCACGGCGGGCAGCGCTCATCGACGCTGGCGTTGCAGAGCACGCGGGTCTGGCCGAAGCTGACCAGCACCGAGCCCTCGGCATAACGGGTGAAGCCGCGCTCGATGCGGACTTCGCGGAGCTGGTCGGGTCGGCGACCGCTGGGACGTGGCTGGGACATGGGCGGATCTCGAAAAAGGGCGCGAAGTCTACCCCTTCGCCCCGCAAGCTCCCGCTAACATCGCGGCTTCCCGTTCACGGAGCATCCCGATGCCCCGCAGCATGACCGCCTTCGGCAGCGCCGAAGGCCAGACCGTCGCCGGCGCCCTGCGCATCGAGCTGCGCACCGTCAACCACCGCTTTCTCGAGATCACGCTGAAGCTACCCGAGGAACTGCGCAGCTTCGAGCCGGCGATCCGCGAGCTGCTGTCGCGGCGCATCTCGCGTGGCAAGCTCGACCTGTCGGCGCGCCTGCGCAGCGACCCCGAACGCTCCGGCACGCTGCGCCTCAACCATGCGCTGACCGACCAGTTGCTCGGTCTCATCGACGAACTGACCCGCCGCAACGGGCGCCTTGAGGCCGGCAGCGCCACCGCGCTGCTGAACTGGCCCGGCGTGATCGCCGCCGCCGAAGTGGATTCCGAAGCCCTGGCCGCCGACACGCTGGCACTGCTCGGCCAGGCCGTCGACGCCCTCGAAGCCGGCCGCGAACGCGAGGGCCAGCGCCTCGCCGAGATCATGCACGAGCGCGTCCTCGCCCTGCGCGGCCTGCGCGCCGCCGCGATCGAGATGCTGCCGCAAGTGCGCACCGCGCTGCGCGCCAAGCTCGAGGCCCGCATCGCCGAGTTCGGCACCACGGTGGACCCGCAGCGCGTCGAGCAGGAACTGGTGATGCTGTTGCAGAAGATGGACGTCGACGAGGAACTCGATCGTCTGGGCGTCCACCTCGACGAACTCGCCCGCACCCTGGCCCGCCACGAACCGGTCGGCCGCAGGCTCGACTTCCTGATCCAGGAGCTGCACCGCGAAGCCAACACCTTCGGCTCCAAATCCACCGACGCCCGCACCAGCCAGCTCGCGGTCGACATGAAGGTGCTGATCGAGCAGCTCCGGGAGCAGGTGCAGAATCTGGAGTGAGGGGGACTATTCCGCTGTGCGGGCCTGGCGCGGGGTGTAGCATGGTTGTGCTACATTGAATCCTCACGCAGGACTCGACCGCAATGAGCACCACAACGATCCGCCTCGATGCCGACCTGAAGGCGCGCGTCGCCGCGCTCGCCGAGCGCCGCGGGCAATCTGCGCATGCCTATCTCCTCGAAGCCATCGAGAACGCCGTCGCCACGGCGGAAGCCGAAGCGAGCTTGCAGCGAGTGGCGGATGAGCGCTGGGCACGGATCGCCGAAGGCGGTCCCACGGTGGCCTGGGACGATGCGCGCACCTGGCTTCAAGCGTCCGCGAACCGCGATCGCCCTCCGCGACCGAGCCGGCGCGAGCGCTGAGCGCGAGTCATGCGCCGCATCGAGCTCGCGCCCGAGGTGCTGGACGACCTCGAACGCATCGTCGAGCACCTGCGGGCCCATGAGGCCACAGCCATCGAGGCCCGGATAGAGGCCCTGGTCGAGGCGATCGACATCCTCGGGCACAGCCCGCTGATCGGGCGTCCCGTCGCCAACGGACTCCGGGAACTGGTCATTGGCCAGGGCGCGCATGGTTACATCGCCCTGTATCGCCATGTCGCCGGACTGGACTCGGTGTTCGTACTGGCGATTCGCAACCAGCGCGAAGCGGGGTATCGACGGAGCTGAGCAGCCGAAGGACCGCGAGGGGCTCGAGCTCGGTCGCGTGCCACCTGCCCTTCGTGCCTCTATGCTTCCCGTTTTGGCGCAGGCCCCGGCATGGACAGACCCGCAGGCACCCTTTACGTGATTGCCGCGCCCTCGGGCGCGGGCAAGACCAGCCTTGTGCGGGCGCTGATGGCGGCCGATCCGGACCTCGAGCTGTCGATCAGCTACACCACGCGCCCGCCGCGGCCGGGTGAGGTCGATGGCGAGCACTATCGCTTCACCACGCCCGAGCGCTTCCAGGCGCTGATCGACGGCGACCGCCTGCTCGAGCACGCGCTGGTGCATGGCAACCACTACGGCACCGGGCGCGATGCGGTCGAGCATGCCTTTGCCGGCGGGCGCGACGTGATCCTCGAGATCGACTGGCAGGGCGCGCGCCAGATCCGCGAGCGTTTCCCGGACATGGTCGGCATCTTCGTGCTCCCGCCCTCGCGCGAGGCGCTGCTCGACCGGCTCAACAAGCGCGGGCAGGATTCGGCCGAGGTGATCGCCCGGCGCCTGGCCAATGCGCGCGGCGAGATGGCGCATGCCACCGAGTTCGACTACCTCGTGGTCAACGACCGCTTCGAGGACGCGCTCGCCGATATCCAGGCCATCGTCCGCGCCCAGCGCCGCTCGATGCGCGTGCAGGGCAAGCGCTGCGCCGGGCTGCTCGGGCAGTTGCTGGCGGATTGAGGCGGCCTGCAGGCTCGCGCGGTCTCGGCCGCCCTGCATGTAGGAGCGCCCTTGGGCGCGAACACGCCCCGCGGCAAACCCCTTTCGCGCGCAGAGCGCGCTCCTACGTCCGCGCACAGGGCCGACGCTGCGCGGGGCTGCTGGGGCAGTTGCTGGCGGATTGAGGCGTCCAGCAGGCTCGCGCGGTCTCGGCCGCCCTGCATGTAGGAGCGCCCTTGGGCGCG
>JANJUH010000062.1 GCA_024710675.1 Lysobacterales bacterium | reverse complement strand
TCGAGCCGGCCGACCACCGAAAAAGACAGCATGCCGGCGATCGCGGCGACCAGGGTCAGCGTGACCAGGACCTCGATCAGCGAAAAGCCCCGCTGGGAACGGGACACGGGACCCGGGACACGGGACCCGGGAGGAGCGCCGCGCGGGACACCGGTGAGTGCGTCGGACGGGAGGGCACCGAAAAGCCAGCTGGATACGACAGACCGGCTTCTGCGTGCCCTCGTGCCCTCGTGCCCTCGTGCCCTCCGGAAATCTCCCATGGGTCCAGGCTCCGCTGCGTACTCGTTCAGGACCCAGCGTCGCGCTCGTCGGACATCAATCCGCGCTCGAGACGTCCGCGGCCGCGTCCTTGCCGCCGGGCGCCTTGTCGGAGCCGTAGGAGATCACTTCGTAGGGCTCGCCGCCCTCACCCGGGACCTTCAGTCCGTAGGTGTTCTTCCACGGATCGAGGATTTGCGACTCGCGCAGGTACGGGCCGTTCCAGTTGCTGGCACTGGCCGGGCGGTTGACCAGGTCCTCGATCTTGGTCGGCACGCTGCCGTTGTCGAGGTAGAACTGGTCGACCGCGGTGGCAACCTTGCGCACACCGGCTTGGGCGGCCTTGCGGTTCGCCGAGTCCTGGTTCTTGATGACGTTGGTGAACAACATGGTCGCCACAAAGGCGATCAGGCCGAGCACCAGCAGCATCTCGATCAGGCTGAAGCCGCGCATCGCGCGGGGGGAAAGGTTCAGGTTTCGCATCGTCGTCGTCCTTGTCAGGCCACCAGTTCGTTCAAGCTGAGGATGGCCATCACCATCGAGATGACGATGATGGCGATGAAGCCCGCGAGCAGGATCGTCACCACCGGCACGAAAGCCGCCATCAGGCGGTCGATGGTGGTGCGCACCTCGCGGTCGTAGGTGTCGGCTGCGCGCAGCAGCATCTCGTCGAGCTGACCGGTCTCCTCGCCGACGCTGATCATCTGCAGCGCCAGGCGCGGGAAACGCTTGGAGGTGGTCAGTGCATGGGCGAGGCCGCCGCCGGTCTTGACCTGCTTGCCAGCCTCCTCGACCTTGTCGGCGAGCGCGGAATTGGTCAGCACGTTCTTCGCGATCGACAGCGCCGAGAGCAGCGGCACACCGTTCTTCAGCAGCGTGCCGGCGGTGCGGGCGAAGCGTGCGGTGTCGATCTTGGTCAGCAGATCGCCGATCCAGCGCAGGTCCAGCAGGCGCGTGTCCCACACCAGCCGCGTGACCGGATCGCGGTACTGGCGCTGGAAGTAGGTCACGATGCCGACCAGCACCAGCGCCATCGCCCACCAGCCGTAGCGGACCGAGTTGGCAAAGGCCAGCACGATCTGGGTCAGCAGCGGCAGGTCGCCGCCCAACTGCTCGAACAGCGGCGTGAACTGCGGGATCACGTAGACCAGCAGGAAGGCCAGCGCGCCGCCGGCGAGCAAGAGCAGGATGACCGGGTAGATCATCGCCGAGACGATCGAGGACTTCAGTTCCTGGTTGCGCTCGAGGTACTGCGACAACCGCGCCAGCGTGGCATCGAGCGTGCCGCCCATCTCGCCGGCGCGTACCATGTTGACGTACAGCCGCGAGAACACGCCGCCCTGGCGATCGAGCGCCTCGGACAGGGAGACACCGCCACGGACCGCGTCGCGGATGCGATCGACGAGGCGTTTCAGGCGATCGCTCTCGGCCAGGTCGGACAGCACCAGCAGCGAGCGGTCCAGCGGCAGTCCGGCGCCGAGCAAGGTGGACATCTGTTGGGTGAAGATCGCGATGTCCTGCGCACTGACCCCCGAGGAGCGGAACATGCCGGACAGACTGAAGCCCTGGGCCTGCTCGGCCGGCACCGTCTCGAGCGGCAAATTGCCCTGTTCGTTGAGGCGCGCGACCACCTCCTCGATGCTCGCGGCCTCCATCTGCCCGGTCAGCACCTCGCCATTGCCGGCGACGGCCTTGTAGCGGAAGGCGGGCATCAGGGAGAGCTCCCATTGCGGGACTCGGAGTCCCGGAAAAGCTCTTGCGAGTCCCGGCTCGTCATGCCCGCTCCATCCCACACGCCGACGCCCTCCACCCTCAAGTCTCCTGCGTCACGCGCAGCACTTCCTCGATCGTGGTCAGCCCGGCCAGCGACTTGGCGATGCCGTCCTCGTACATGGTGCGCATGCCTTCCTCGCGCGCCTGGGCCTCGATCTTGTTGTGGTCGGCGTGCTGCATCACCAGGCGGCGGATGGGATCCGTCATCACCAGGAACTCCATGATCGTCGTGCGCCCGAGGTAGCCGGTCGGCGAGCGTTCGGAGGCCATCGGCTTCCACAGGTAGATCGGGTCGTGGCGGGTGTACTGGCGCAGCTTGTGGTCCTCGATGACCTCTGGCAGTGCCTGGTAGCGCTGCGCGCTGTCGCGGTCGAGCCGTCGCACCAGGCGCTGGCCGAGCACGCCGTTGACGGTCGAGCACAAGAGGTAATCGTCGACGCCCATGTCGAGCAGGCGGGTCACGGCGCCGGCGGCGTTGTTGGTGTGCAGCGTCGACAGCACGAGATGGCCGGTCAAGGCGGACTGGATCGCGATCTTCGCGGTCTCGAGGTCGCGCATCTCGCCGATCATGATGACGTCGGGATCCTGGCGGACGATCGAACGCAGCGCGTGCGAGAAGTCGAGGCCGATCTGCGGCTTGACCTGGATCTGGTTGACGCCCTCGATCTGGTACTCGACCGGGTCCTCGACCGTGATGATCTTGACCTCGGGCGTGTTGATCTTGCTGAGCGCGGTGTAGAGCGTGGTGGTCTTGCCCGAGCCCGTGGGGCCGGTGACCAGCATGATGCCGTGCGGCATCTCGAGCACGCCGAGGAAGCGCTGCAGGAAGTCGTCGGTGAAGCCCAGCGACTTGAAGTCGAGCACCACGTTCTCGCGGTCGAGGATACGCATGACCACGCTTTCGCCGTAGCTGGTCGGGATCGTGGAGACGCGCAGGTCGAGTTCCTTGCCCTGCACGCGCAGCATGATGCGACCGTCCTGCGGCAGGCGGCGCTCGGCGATGTTGAGCTTGGCCATGATCTTGATGCGGCTGATCACGGCGGCGGTGGAACTGGCCGGCGGCGACTCGACCTCGTGGAGCACGCCGTCGATGCGGTAGCGCACCTTCAGGCGGTTCTCGAAGGGTTCGATGTGGATGTCGCTCGCGCGCTGTTCGACCGCACGCTGCCTGACCAGGTTGACGAGGCGGATCACCGGCGCCTCGGAAGCGAGGTCTCGCAAATGCTCGACGTCGTCCTCGCCGCCGCCTTCCTCACCGGCGAGGTTCTCGACGATGGTGCCCATCGCCGAGCGGCCCTGGCCGTAGTAACGCTCGATCAAATCGTCGATCTCGCTGCGCAGCCCGACCACGCACTCGACCTTGCGACCGGTGGCCAGCGCCACCGCCTGGCGGGTGTAGTCGTCCTGCGGATCGGCGACCAGCAACTTGACCGTGTGCTCGTCCTCGCCGATCGGCGCGACGTGGAACTGCTTGAGGAAGCGCACCGGCAGTTGCACGCCGGAAGGCGGCACCTCGGGCGCGTCCTTCGCCGCCAGCAGCGGCAACTCGAGCAGCTCACTGGTGGCCTCGGCGACGTCGCGCTCCGAGGCCAGGCCGAGGCGGGTCAGCAAGGTGACCAGCCCGACGTCCTCCTGCTCCTCGTGCACACGCCGCGCGCGCACGAGGTCGGTTTCCTTCAGGCGACCCTTGCGCAGCAGGAACTGGCAGATGTCCTCGTCCAGCGCCGAGGCCTGCACACGCGCGGCCTCGTCCTGCAACGGCTCCACGATCGCGCTCACACACCACCCCTGCTGTCGGACTCTCGAGCCTTGGACTGCGCCGGGGGCACTTCGGTTCCCGGGTCCGGAATTTCACTGCCCTCGGTGGTCACCAGGCTCCTGATGAAAGCCTGGTTGAAGGCCATCCAAAGGATCACCGGCATGATCGCCGGCAGCACCAGGTAACCGAACTGGTAAGCGAAGGCGATCACATTGGCCGGGACCGCGGCCAGGGTCATCTCCCGGACATGGTCCAGATAGGGCTTCAGCATTGTCATCGCGTCCGGCGAGCCGGCCAGCATCGCCAGCTTGGTCGGCGGCCGGATACCCATCGACACCAGTGCATCGAAGACCGTGCCGAAGACCTGTACGCCGATCAGCACGACGATGCCCACGCCGATCTGCAGCGCACGCTTGCGATTCTGCAGCGGCGTGGCCATCACCAGGCCCACCAGCACCGGCAGGCAGTAGCCGTAGATCATCGGGTTGACATCGAAGGCCAGCTCGACCGGCCGCAGGCCCTCGGGCTGGACGCGGAAGAAGAAATCGATCTTGTACTGGGTCAGCTCGGTGCGCAGGAAGCTGCCATCGAACAACCAGCCCATCACCTGCCCCGCCAGCGCCGCGATCGGCTGCACCCAGAGCTGGGCGAAGTAGAACCAGACGAAGAAGGACAGCGGCAGCCAGAGCACCGCGAGGAACAACAAGGTTTTCAGGGGACCGAACATGCGGGGGCTAAGTGGTGTCTCCAGCGAAGGGCGGCAGTCTAGCGCCGAATGCGACCGGGCTCCGTGGTCAGGCGGGCTTTGCGGGAAAGAGCGTTTGTCCGCAAAGGACGCGAAGGACGCAAAGAGAGCAGATGACAACCTGGTAGCAGGAACATCGCTTGGGCGCCGCGTTGGACCCCATGGCCGCCGCTCCCTTCACCCTTCTTGCTTTCCTTTGCGTTTTTTTGCGTCCTTTGCGGACCAAAACAGCTCTTGTCCCCCGCCGCTCCAGTCCCCACCGCGACCCGCAGGCACCGGCGCTAACCCACGAACACCCGCGCATTGCGGAAGATGCGCAGCCACGGCGAGTCCTCGCCGCCGACCGGTGCCCACGACATCTGGACGCGGCGGAAGACGCGCTCGGGGTGCGGCATCAGGATCAGCGCGCGGCCGTCGTCGCTGGCAAAGCCGGTCAGGCCCTGCGGCGAGCCGTTGGGATTGGCCGGGAAGCGCGTCGCCACGTCCCCACCGGGCTCGATGTAGCGCAGCGCCGCACGCACACCGGCAGGCACCACCCCGCCCCAGTCGGCTCGGCCCTCGCCGTGCGAGACCACGATCGGCAGGCGCGAGCCGGCCATGCCGGCCAGCAGCACCGAGGGCGAGTCGAGCACCTCGACCTGCACCAGGCGCGCCTCGTACTGCTCGGAGCGGTTGCGCAGCAGGCGCGGCCAGGCGGCGGCGCCAGGGATCAGGTCCTTCAGGCCGCTGAGCATCTGGCAACCGTTGCAGACGCCGAGCGTGAAGGTGCGCGAATCGGCGAAAAAGGCCGCAAAGGCCTCCGCGAGCGGCACATTGTGGAGGATGCTCTTGGCCCAACCCTGGCCGGCACCGAGCACATCGCCGTAAGAGAAGCCACCACAGGCGGCCAAGCCGGCGAAATCGGCGAGGCGCCAGCGACCCTCCTCGAGGTCGGAGAGGTGCACATCCACCGCCTCGAAACCGGCGCGATCGAAGGCCGCGGCCATCTCGAGCTGGCCGTTGACGCCCTGCTCGCGCAGGATCGCGACCTTGGGCCGCACGCCGCGGGCGATGTACGGCGCGGCGATGTCATCATCGATGTCGAAGGCGGGTCGGAACTCGAGGCCAGGCGTGGCGTAGTCCTTCAGGCGGGCGTACTCCTCGTCGGCGCACGCCGGCTCGTCGCGCCCCTGCTGGATCCGCCACGAAGTCTCGCCCCAGGCTGCGACCAACTCGCTCATCGGCAACGTGAGCCATTCGCTGTCGGCGTGGCGCACCTGCAGCCGCGCTTCGGCCAGCGTGTGACCGATGCAGCGCACGCGCACGCCGGCCGCCGCCGCCGAGCCGGCAAAGCCATCGGCATCGACCGCGGCCACCTCGACGAGCACACCCAGCTCTTCGTTGTAGAGCTCGGCCCAGGGATTGCGCCCCGCGGCCACATCGAGCTGCAGACCCTGGCGCGCGGCGAAGGCCATCTCCAGCGCCGCCACGACCAGGCCGCCGTCGGAGCGATCGTGCCAGGCGCGGATCCGCCCGGCGGATTTTTCCGCGGCCAGCCATTCGAGCGCACGCCGGAAGGCCCGCGGGTCGTCGAGGTCGGGCGGCAGGTCGCCGCTGGCCTGGCGGCATTGGGCGAGCACGCTGCCGCCCAGGCGCGGCGTGTCGGCGCCGAGGTCGACCAGCCACAGCGCACCCTCGCCCGCAGCCAGGCGGGGCATCGGCGTCAGCGTCGTGCGCACATCGGCGAGGCGCGCGAAGGCGCTGATGATCAGCGACAGCGGGGCGCGGGTACGGCAGGCCCGCCCCTCCTCGTCACGCCACTGCGCCCGCATCGACAGCGAATCCTTGCCGACCGGGATCGCCAGGCCGAGCTGCGGGCAGAGCTCGCTGCCGACCGCCTCGACCGCGGCGTACAAGGCGCCATCGGCCTCGGGATCGCCCACCGCCGCCATCCAGTTGGCGCTGAGCTTGACGTCCTCGAGACGCTCGACCGGCGCCGCCCACAGATTGGTCAGCGCCTCACCCACCGCCATGCGTGCACTGGCCCTGGCATCCAGCAGGGCCAGCGGGGTGCGCTCGGCCATGCACATGGCCTCGCCGGTGTAGCCGCTGAAGTCGGCCAGCGTCACCGCCACATCGGCGACCGGCGTCTGCCACGGCCCGACCATCGGATCGCGGTGGACCAGGCCGCCGACGCTGCGATCGCCGATCGTGATCAAAAAGGACTTGCTGCCGACCGCCGGGAAGCGCAGCACGTCGAGCAGGGTCTGGCGACGATCGAGCCCGTCGAGCGCCAGCGCCTGCCCCTGACACGGACGATGGCGCGGCGCCTCGCGCTGCATCTTCGGCGCCTTGCCGAACAGAACGGTCATCGGCAAGTCGATCACCGCGTCCCCGTGCCAGTCCACCACCAGGCGATCGTCGGCCGTGGCATGACCCACCAGCGCACAGGGACAAC
>JANJUH010000040.1 GCA_024710675.1 Lysobacterales bacterium | reverse complement strand
CGTGGAGCAGGTACTGCGGCGGGGACAGCCACAGCCGGGGATCACGGCCCCTGCCCCTCGCCCCCTGCCCCTGCGCTAATCATGCTCACCCGCCCCGATTAGCCACCGCCATCGGATCCTTGACGATCACCTGCACCTTGGCACCGTCGCGCAACGCGGCCTGCCCGAGCGTGACCACCTGCTCGCCCTCGGAGACGCCCTCGAGCACCTCCACCTGGCCCCCGTCGGTGTAGCCCAGCCGCACCTTGCGACGCTTGGCGGTGTCATCCTCGATCACGTACAGGCTGGCATCGGCGACATCGCCGACCAGCGCTGCGCGCGGCACCACGAGCGCATCGGCGCGCTGGTCGTAGACGATGCGCACGCGGCCGAACATGCCCGAACGCAAGCGTCCCGAGTCGTCGCGGAACTGGGCGACCACGCGGAAGGTGCCGGTGGTGGCATCGACGACCGGGCTGACACGGTCGACGCTGCCGGCGAACACAGCCTCGGGCAGCGCATCGACCAGCATCTGCACCGGCTGGCCGGCGGCGATCAGGCGCATCTCGCGCTCGGGCACGTTGATGAAGGCCTCGAGCGGATCGAAATCGTCGATCTTGAACAGCGACTGGTTCGGCTGGACCAGGTTGCCGAGTTTGACGCTGCGCCGCGACACCACGCCGTCGATCGGCGCACGGATCTCGGTGTAGGACAACTCCAGCTTGGCGATGTCGTAGGTCGCGCGTTGGGTATCGAGGTCGTAGCGGGCGCGCTCGAAGGCGTCCTGCGGAATCAGCTTGCGCTCGAACATCTCCCGCTGACGCTTGAAGTCGGATTCGAGCTTGCGCAGATTGGCCTCGCCCTGCTTCAGGCTCAGGCGCTGGCGGTCGGACTCCAGCCGCGCCAGGACCTGGCCCGCCTTCACCCGGTCGCCCTCTTCGACGAGGATCTCGAGGATCACGCCGCTGGCCTTGCTGACCACCTCGGCTTCAGCCTCCGCGCTCAGGTTGGCCGTACCCTGGAAGGCCGCGGTGACCGCCGAGCGCGTCGCGCGCGCCACCTCGACCGGCACCTTGACCGCTTCTGCGGGCTTCTTGCCGTCCTTGCCTTCCCCGGCCTTGGCCTCGGCCTGCCCGGCATCGGAGCCGGCTTCGTCCTTTCCGGCATCCGGGGCACCACCACAGGCCGCCAGCATGAGGGAAGCTGCCAGCATCAGGCCAGCCAGCCAGGGCGTCCTGGAACGATCAGCGTCAGTCGCGTAGGCGTTCATCGACAAGGGATCCAATGTAGTGTGTTGGTAGGTTATGACACCAGTTCGCTTGACATCAGTCCCGGAAGTCATGCCCGGTGTCATGCCGGATGCGGTTCAGTATCGTGACGACACCCATGCAAGTCTCCGGCCACAAGTCACGGCAGGCAGCGGCACCGGGACTCGGTTCAGGAAGCGCGGCGCGCCGGCTTCGGCGGTGGATCACTCGCCGGGGCATGGATTCCCGGGCGGCGCGCCGGCATAATCGTGGGCTTCATGTCATAACCGCCGCGTGCCCCCAGCCCGCGGCCCTGCATCGGGGTGTTTGGATGAGACTCGAGATTGTTGCAGCGCTGGCGATGGCAGCCCTGCTGGCGCCCGGCATCGCCACCGCCGAGGGCAATGCCGAAGCCGGCAAGTCCAAGGCCTACACCTGTACCGGCTGCCACGGCATCACCGGTTACCGGAACGTCTACCCGCACTATCACGTGCCGAAGATTTCCGGTCAGAACTACCAATATCTGGTCACGGCGCTCAACGAGTACCGCACCGGCGCCCGCAAGCACCCGACCATGGTGGCCCAGGCCGAGAGCTTGTCCGAGCAGGACATCCTCGACATCGCCGCCTATCTCGCCAACACGCCCGCGCCCTGAGGATCCGATGCGCATGAGCAACCGCATTCTTCTCGCGCTCGCCGGCTGTGTGCTGGCCGCGAACGTCCACGCCGCCGGCAACCCGGCCAACGGCGCCCAGCTCTCCCAGGTCTGCCAGGCCTGTCATGGCCCCGACGGCAACGGGGTCGGCGATCCGCAGTACCCGATCATCGCCGGCCAGTACGCCGACTACCTTGTCCACTCGCTGAAGGCCTACCGCTCCGGCGAGCGCAGCAATGTGATCATGCAGGGCTTCGCGCAGAATCTGTCCGACCAGGACATCGCCGATCTGTCGGCCTATTTCGCGAGCCAGAAGTCCAGGCTCGAGGATCTGTCGAAGCGCCGCTGAGCGTCGCGGCGACCAGGCATCCGGAAAACGGCCGCAGCGATGCGGCCGTGTTCGTTTGCCGCTGGCCTCAGCCCGGCGGCCAGTGCAATGCGCGGCCACCGAGCAGGTGCAGGTGCAGGTGGAACACGGTCTGACCGCCGTCGCCATTGGTGTTCATCACCATCCGGTAACCCGACTCGGCAATCCCCGCCCGCCGCGCATAGGCCCGCGCCGCCAGCACCACGCGCCCGATCAGTTCGACCTGTTCGTCCGCCAGGGCATCGGTGTTGGCCACCGGCTCGCGCGGCACGAAAAGCACATGCACCGGCGCCTGCGGGTTGATGTCGTGGATGGCGATGCAGTGCTCGTCCTCGTGCGCGATCTTAGCCGGGATCTCGCGGTCGATGATGCGCTGGAAAATCGTTTTCATCGGAAGGGATCGGCACGAAACACACCAAAGATACGAAAGAGGAAATACGTTTCGTGTGTCCGCGGTGTCTCGTGGTTTCTAAAGAAACAGCAGGTTCACGTTCGCGCCGCGGCGGGTGCGGGCGGCGGTGAGGTGGCGGAGCAGGTCGAGCGTGTCGTCGTAGTCGCGCCGGCGTTGCGCGCTCCAGCGGCCGGAGGCGGGGGTGTGGGCGGCCCGGAGGTTGGTCACGAGCACGGTGGCCTCGTCGCAGAGGGCAAGCTGCTTCAAGCCGCGCATGAGGTTGGCCCGGGCGAAGAGCGGGGTGC
>JANJUH010000479.1 GCA_024710675.1 Lysobacterales bacterium | reverse complement strand
GAACTCGAAGTTCATGCCGTAGATCGAGGCCACCAGCGTCGGTGGCAGGAAAATCACGGCGGCCACCGAGAAGATCTTGATGATCTGGTTCTGCTCGACATTGATCAGCCCCAAGGCGGCGTCGAGCAGGAAGTTCATGTTGGACAGCAGGAAGCTGGCGTGACTGGTCAGCGAATCCATGTCGCGGCCGATCGACTTGAGGTGATCGCGATAGCCGTGGCCGCTGTTCTTGAGTTCCGCGAGCATCGCGAAACTGACCAGGCGCCCCAGGCTGACCAGGCTCTCGCGAGCCTTGGCGGTGATGTTCTGGTGCCAGGCGATGTCGGTCAGCGCCTTCTCGATGTCCGCACCCCGCGTGCGGCGCTTGTCTGTGCGGCGGGAGAAGATCCGCCGCGAGATCGAGTCGACCTCGGCACCCGTGCGCTCGAGCACCTCGGCATTGCGGTCGACGATGGCCTCGAGCAGGTGGACCAGGACCTGTCCCCCGTCGACCATGTGGGTACGCTCGCGCCCTGCATAGCCCATGAAGGCGCGGAAGGGTCGCGGCTCGGCGTGGCGGATCGTCAGCAGGCGCTGGCGATGCAGGATGAAGGCGACATTGGTGGTCTCGGGCTCGTCGGAGTCGGCCTTGTAGAGCATCGTCGCGGTCATGTAGGTGGCCCCGTCCTCCTGGTAGAGACGGCTCGAGGGCTCGATGTCCTTCAGCTCCTCCCGGGTCGGCAGTTCGATCCCGAGTTGCGCCTCCAGTTCTGCGACGCCTTCGGCCTCGGGGCTCATCAGGTCGATCCAGATGTCGTCCTCAGCCAACAGGAAGGGCTCGCCAGGAACCAGGTCCCGAAAGCGCTGGGTCTGGTTGGAGTACAGACGGATCATCGGCGAGCTCCTGTGACGCTGCGCGGGCGTCTGGACGATAGCCCGACGCTGCCCAACCGCACCCCACCGGCCACGGCGTAGCATCGATACTCCCAGCAACCGGAGTGCCACGATGCGCCTGTACTCGTCCAGCCGCGCCCCGAACCCGCGCCGCGTCCAGATGTTCATTGCCGAGAAGGGCATCACCGGGATCGAGACCGTCGAGATCGACCTCGTCGCCCAGGGCCATCGCAGCGCGGAGTTTGCCGTCCGCAACCCCTTCCAGCGCGTCCCGGTGCTGGAACTCGACGACGGCCGCCACCTCAGCGAGAGCCGCGCGATCTGCACCTGGCTGGAAGCGAGGCATCCGGAGCCGAACCTGATGGGGCGCGATGGCATCGAGCGCGCCTTCATCGAGGAGGCCGACCGCCGGGCCGAGTTCACGCTGCTGCTCACGGTGGCGATGTGGATCCGCCACACCCACCCCGGCCTCGCCGCCCTCGAACAGCCGCAGTTCCCCGACTACGGGCGCGCGATGGGCGAGCGCCTGCCGAAGATCCTCGCCTGGTACGAGGAGCTGCTCGGCCGCCAGCCCTGGCTGGCCGGCGAGCGCTTCACGATCGCCGACATCACCGCAATGGTGGCGATCGACTTTGCCCGCGTCGGCGGCTTCAAACCGGCGGCGGCAGGATTCACGAACATCACCGCCTGGCGCGAGCGCCTGCAGCAGCGGGGGACGGTGCCGGCCTGAGGAGCGGTGACCTGGCCACCGCGCCTCGCCGGGACAACACGGCCTGCGGAAGAGACCTGTGCAGCGCCCGCGGCGGCCGGCTTTCGCCCTGGAACCTACGCTCGACGTCCTGTGCTGCCCCCTCTCCCCAACCCCTCTCCCACAAGGGGCGAGGGGCTCGAGGAGTGCGCGCAAGGCCGGGAAGGACGCCGCCAAGCATTTGATTCTTGCAAGATTCCCGGGTACGGCACGAAAAGGCCAACCCGCTGCGATGGGCGGCTCTTGCGTGCCCTCGTGCCCTCGTGCCCTCGTTCGCTCGATCGCTCGTGCGCTCCCATTCAAGCGCCGAACCGGCGCCACAGCCACTGACGCTCACTCGCCAGGCGGCACCTCGCGCCGCCACGGCGTCCAGGTGAAACGCTCCGGCACCGGGTCGTGGCCACCCTCGCAGCCGGGGTGGCAACGGCCGATGCGGCACACCATCAGGTAGCTGCCGGCCCATGCGCCATGACGGCGGATCGCCTCGGCCGAATAGTCCGAACAACCGGGGTAGAAGCGGCAACGCGGGCCGAGCAGCGGCCGGATCAGGCGCTGGTAGCCGGCGATCAGGAACAAGAGGACAGAGCGCAAGGTCGCGAACCAGGCGGCCGGGACTGCCCAGTTTACGCTGCCCCTGCATCGCGCTCACGGCGCCTGGCATGCCATCATCCTGAGCAATGAGCGCAGATTCCCCGCCGACCATCCCGGGATACCAGATCCTGCATCCGCTCGGGCGCGGCGGCATGGCTTCGGTCTACCTGGCGATGCAGGAGTCGGTCGAACGCGAAGTGGCGCTGAAGATCATGGCGCCGCAACTCACCATCGACCCCAGTTTCGGCGAGCGCTTCCTGCGCGAGGCCCGCATCGCGGCCAAACTGCACCATCGCCACGTGGTCAGCATCTACGACGTCGGCGTGCACGACGGCATCCATTACTGCGCGATGGAGTACCTCTGCGGCGGCCCGGTGATGCGTCGCGGCGCGCCGCCGCTGGCGGTCAAGCCGGCGCTGCGCTGCGTGCGCGAGATCGCGCAGGCACTGCACTACGCGCATTCCAAGGGCTACATCCATCGGGACGTGAAGCCGGACAACATCCTGCTGCGCGAGGACGGCAGCTCGGTGCTCAGCGACTTCGGCATCGCCCGCGCCGCCGACTCGGCGACGATGATGACCAAGACCGGCTCGGTGGTCGGCACGCCGCACTACATGAGCCCCGAGCAGTTGCGCGGCCGCGCGATCGACGGCCGCGCCGACCTCTACAGCCTCGGCGTGGTCTTCTTCCAGTTGCTCACCGGCCGCGTGCCCTACGAGGCCAGCGATTCGCTGGCCATCGGCATCATGCACATGACCGCGCCCCTGCCGGTGCTGCCGGGCGATTACCAGCCGCTGCAGGCCATCCTCGAAAAGATGATGGCCAAGGAACCAGGTGACCGCTTCCAGACCGGCATGGAGATCGACCAGGCGCTGGAGGAAGTCGAAAAACACCTTGGCGCCAGTGGCGCCGAGACGCTGCCGCCGCAGCCGCGGCAGCAGGCCGCCACCCGGCGCGTCGAACCGGTGATGCGCGCCGATCGCAAGCCGGCCGACACCCAGGGCGGGCTGCGCACCGAGCCACAGATCGGGCGCATCGAGGCCGAGGAGCCCGCAGCCGGCACGATGGTGGCGACGCCACGCCCGGCCAACCGCACGCGGATCACGCCCGCGCCGGCCGCGCCACGCGGGGGCGCTGGGCGCTGGATCGCGATCGTTCTCGTGCTGGTGCTCGCGGCCGCCGGCTGGTGGCAACGCGAGCCGCTACGGGCCTGGCTCGAGCCGATGCTCGCCAGCTCGCCACACGCCGGCCAGCTCGCGGTGGCCGAAGCCGCGATCGCCGAAGGCCGCTGGCTGCGCGAGGATCGCGCCGACGCGCTCGCCGGCTATGCCGCCGTGCTGGCGCTCGACCCCGCGGACAAGCGTGCGCGCTCCGGGCTGGCCCGGGTGCTCGATCACCTCGAGCAGGAGTTCACCGATCCGGCGACCGCGCCGGAACGCATCACCGACCTGATCGACCGCCTGTCCGGCCTGCCGGGCATGGACGATCGCCGCCTGCGCTTCGAGGCGCTGCTCGAACAACGCCGGCCGACTCCGGGCCTCGCCGAACTCGAGCGCGCACAAGGCGCCGAGGCCGGCAATCGGCTGCGCGGAGCCGAAGGTGCACTGGCCGCGTACGCCGCCGCGCTCGCAGCCGATCCCGGCAGTGCGCGGGCGCAAGCCGGCATCGCCCGGGTCGCCGGCACGCTGGAGGACGAGGCCAGGGCACTGCTGGCGGCGGGAAAACTCGCCGAGGCCGACGCGATCGTCGCCGAGTTGGCCGCTGTCGACGCCACGCAGGCTCGAGCCGAGGGCCTGCGCAAGGCGATCGCCGAGCAGCGCGGCGCGGCCGATCGCGGAACCCGGCTGGCAACGCTGGTCGAGGAGGGCGAGCGGCTCCTGCGCGCCGGCCGTGCGGTCGAGCCGCGCGGCCAGTCCGCTGCCGACCGTTTCCAGGCGGCACTGGCGCTGGAAGCGGGCAATGCGCGCGCGCGCAGCGGCCTCGAACTGGCGATCGCACGGGCCATCGAGCAGGCCGACAGCGCGCTGGCCGAGGGCAAGCCGGCGCAGGCGCGGCGCCTGGCCGAGCGCGTACGCGCGCTGGCACCGCGCACCGCCGGCATCGCCGCGCTCAACGATCGCATCGAGAAGGCCGAGATCGCTGCCAGGGCTCCCTCGCCGCAACAGATCGCCGAACACGATCGCTTGATCCGCGAGGGCGAGCTCGCCTTGTCGGCGGAGCAACTGGTCGAGCCGCCGGGCGATTCGGCCTACGACAAGTTCCGCGGGGCCCAGCGCATCGATCCGCAGAGCGCGGCAGCCCGGGCCGGCCTCGACGCGGTCGCCCAAGCCATCAAGACGCGCCTGCGCGGCGCGCTCGGCGCGGGTCGCGTGACCCGTGCCGATGGCGACCTTGCTGCCCTGCGCAGCGTTGCCGCCAACGACAGCGAGATTTCCGCGCTCACCATCGAGGTGGCCCGCGGCTATGCCGAGCGCGGGTTGCGCCTGCTCGAGCGCGACCGCGTCAGCGAAGCGAAGGAAGACCTGGCGCGCGCCGAACAGCTCGCCACCGACGACGCCACCGTGGCGCGCTTGCGCGCGGGCCTGGTCGGCCGCTGATGCCGTTTCCCAATGGGAGCCGTCTCACCATGACCCAGGCAGAAGTCATCGAATTGCACCGCCAGTTCCTCGCCGAGGAAGGCTACGTCCCCAAGGTGGAGGACGCCGAAGACATCGTTTTCAAGTTCGAGGGCGGCGTTTACTTCATCCGGGTGCTGGCCGACGACCTCGAGTACTTCCGCCTGGTCTATCCGAATTTCTGGCCACTGCGCAGCGACGAGGAAGCCGTCCGCGCCGCGGCCATCGCTCTCTCGGTCAGTACGGATTTCAAGGTGGCCAAGGTCTTCCCGAGCGGGGAGAACGTCTCGGCCTCGATCGAGCTGTTCTGCTCGCCGCCGCAGGCGGCACACGCGGTCTTCGGCCGCTGCCTGCGCGCACTGCAGGCCGCCACCGCAAGCTTCTGCGAACAGATGCAGGCGACGCCGCAGTAGGCAGCGCCTCCGGCGCGGCTACCGGCCCGGCTGTGGGAGCGCCCTCTGGGCGCGAAAGGGTCTTGCCGCCTTCCATCGCGCCCAGAGGGCGCTCCTACCGAGCCCCGCCAGGCTCAGCCCTCCGCCAGCTCCGGCCGGTTGCGGAAATGCTCGAGCGCCTCGGGATTGGCCAGCGCATCGGTGTTCTTCACCGGCCGGCCGTGGATCACGTGGCGCACAGCGAGTTCGACGATCTTGCCGCTGATGGTGCGCGGAATGTCCGGCACGGCGAGGATCTTGGCCGGCACGTGGCGCGGTGTGGTGTGGTCGCGGATGACCTTGCGGATACGCGCCTGCATGGCCTCGTCGAGCGCATGGCCCTCGCGCATGCGCACGAACAGGACCACGCGCACGTCGGAATCCCAGTCCTGCGCCACGCAGATCG
>JANJUH010000478.1 GCA_024710675.1 Lysobacterales bacterium | reverse complement strand
CGCTGGCGCAACTGGTCGGGCGCGTACAGGGCCTGCCAGTAGAAGCGGTCGACGCGGTGGCCGGAGTTCAGCGAGAAGCTTGGATCGCTGGCGAGCTGGTCCAGCCAGGGACGGGTCAGCGTCGGCGGCATCGAGAGCTGTTGCTCCAGCCACTGGCCATAGCCGATGGCGCGCAGGCGAGTGATCTCGGCGCGTGTCGGGCCGAAGGTGGCCTGGCTCAGGAAGCGCGCGGCTTCGGCATCACTGGCGGGCGCATCGCTGACGTTCACGAAGTCGCCGCGATAGACGAGGTCGTAACTCTGCGCCGCAAGCGGCGTGGCGCTCAGCCACGCCACCGCCGCGACTGCCAACATCCGGATCAGTGCACGCATGGATTCCCCCTCCATGTTCTGCTGCGTGAATCATCGCCGAATTTCGCGGGCTGCGAATGTGACGGGTGCCGCGGAGCCGTCGGATGGCAGCTTGGCGGCGAGGGTGATTCTGGACGAGGGGCAAGGGGCAGGGGGCAGGGGACCAGATTCGAGTCGCGGTCGGATCGTGCCGCTCGATCAACCCCCCCCCTGCCCCCTTTCCCCTGCCCCGTCTATGACGGCAATCAAATCAATGCGTTATGGCATGTTCGGTGGGGGCGCCCTCTGGGCGCTATGCGGCGGCATCACGGATTCCCTTCAGGATCCCCTTTGCCCTCCTCACCCTCCGCCACATCGGTCAGCGAAGCCGGCAGGCGCCGGCTGTTGCGCGCCCCCAGTTCGCGCAGCTGTTCGGCCTGGCGCACGAGGTTGCCGCGACCGCCGGTCAGCCGCGAATGCGCCTGGTCCAGACCCGCCAGTGCGCGTTGGACGGCCTCCCGCGCGCCCTCGAGATCGGCGACGAAGGCAACGAAGCGGTCGTAAAGGCGCCCTGCGCGGCGGGCGATGTCCTCGGCGTGGCGATGGCGCTGCTCCTGCTGCCAGACCTGGGCGACGGCGCGCAGGGCCACCATCAGGCTCATCGGCGAGACCAGCGCCACCTGCCGCTCGAGCGCGCGCCCGGGCAGCGTCGGGTCCTGCGTCAGTGCCGCGGCCAGCGCCGATTCCAGCGGCACGAAGAGCAGCACCATTTCCAGCGCGCGCCCGCCGGCGAGCTGGCTGTAGTCGCGGCCGGCGAGCTCGTCGATGTGCCGGCGCAGCGAGGCCGCGTGTTCGCCCAGATCGCGTTGCCGTTGCGCTTCTTCTTCCTGGCGGAGCGCTCGCTCGTAGGCGCTGAGCGAGACCTTGGCGTCGATGATCACGACGCGTTCGCCGGGCAGGTGGACAAGCACGTCCGGGCGCGGGCGGCGGCCCTCCTCGTCCTGCAGCACGACCTGCAGGCTGTAGTCGCGGCCCGCGATCAGCCCGGCCGACTCCAGCGCCTGCTCCAGCAGCATCTCGCCCCAGGCGCCCTGCACCCGGGTGTCGCCGCGCAGCGCACGGGTCAGTTGCTGGGCCTCGCTGCCCAGCCGCTGGTTCAGTGCGCGCAGGGCCTCGACCTCACGTCCCAGCAGGGCGCGTTCGCGGGCCTCGGACTGGTAGGCGTGGCGCACCGCCTGCTGCATGCGCTCGAGTTCGCCCTTCAGCGGCTCCACCGCCTGGCGAGTGGTCTCGTCCAGGCGCTGGGCCCGTTGATCGAGGAATTCTCCGGCCAGTGCGCGAAAGGCCTGGCCGAACTCCTCGCGCACCCGCTCCAGCAGGGCCAGGCGTTCGCTGCCGGCGCGCAGCTCGGACTGGAATCGACTCTCGAGCGCCGCGTGTCCGGCGCGCAAATCCTCGCTGCGGCTGCGCAGGGCGGCCAGTTCCGCCTCGCGGTCGGCGAGCGCGCGCTCCACCGCCGGCAGGCGCTCGACGAGCGTGCGCAGCCGCGCCTGCTCGGCCAGCAGGCCGCCATGGCTTTGTTCGAGTTCGTGGTTGCGGGCGCGCTCGCGCTCGGCGGCATCGCGGGCGAGATCGAGTTCGTCGCGTGCCTCGGCGAGGCGCTCGCGCAGCGCCTGGACCTCGGGTTCGCGGGAGGCGAGGGCGTCCGCATACCGACGCCGCGCCCACCAGGCGGCCACCAGGATGCCCAGCAGGGCGGACAAGGCAGCACCGATCAGCAGGGTAGGGCCGGCATCGGCTGGAAACATCAGGAGAGTGTCCCCGACAGCACCATCAGCCGGGAAGCATAACGACCGGCCCGCAGCATGGCGGGCCGGTCTTGATCACGGCAATCAGGCCTTGGCGACCCAGGCCGCACACCAGCCGTTGGCACGCACCGACTTGCCGGGGAAGATCGCGCAGGGGCGCAGATCGTCGCCGGCATTGCCCTGGACCAGGTTGCAGTTGGCGCAATTCTGCTCGGGCTTGTGGTTGGGGTACTTGGCGTTGTCCACCTTGGTGGTGTCGGCCTTGTAGCCCAGCGCGGCTGCCGTCGGCTCGGCCTCGCCCAATTCCGGCAGACCCTGTGCGCGAGCGGCCTGCGGGGCGGCGGTCAGGACCGTGGCGGCGCCGACAACGGCAACCTGGGCAAAGAAGCGACGGCGGGAAGCATCGAAGGTCTGCTCGGACATGGATTCCACTCCTGGGTTGAAGGACCACGGGCACAGTTTGACCGGACCCGATGAACGGTAGCATGACCGCGGTCAAGTCAGGGCGATGTCAGCAGGTTGCCGTATAGTTCGCCGATGTTCGCCGAAGAATTGCGAATCATTCTCGTTATTGTGGAGTCCCGATGAGCCTTCATCCGCGCGCCGAACTCGAACATGCCGCCAGCGCGATCGCGGTCGCCGGTCGCGAACTCGCCGCACTGGGCTACACGCCCGCCACCAGCAGCAATTTTTCGATGCGCCTGGGGCCCGGGCGCGTCGCGGTGACGGTATCCGGACGCGACAAGGGTCGGCTCGGGCCTGCCGACGTCATGGAGGTCGATCTCGAAGGCCGCGCCATCGACCCGGCGCTGAAGCCCTCGGCGGAGACCTTGCTGCATTGCCAGATCTACGCGCGCTGGCCCGAGATCGGCGCCGTGCTGCACACCCATTCGCTGGTGCAGACCGTGGCCAGCCGGCTCTACGCGAAGGAAGGGCACATGCGGCTGGCTGGTTACGAGTTGCTGAAGGCCTTCCGCGGCTACGCCACCCACGAGGCGGAGATGGATCTCAAGGTGTTTGCCAACACCCAGGACATGCCGGCCTTGTGCCGCGAGGTCGAGTCCCTTCTCGCTCAGCCCACGCCGGTGCACGGATACTTGATCGAAGGCCACGGGATCTATACCTGGGGCGTGGACATGGCCGAGGCGCGTCGACACCTGGACGCCTTCGAGTTCCTGATCCGCTGCGAACTGGAGATGAGGAAGCTTTCGCGATGAGCCGTTTGCGCATCTTTGACGAGAACCACCCGGGCGCGATCCGCTTCGAGAGCGAGGATGGCGCCGCCATCGCTGCGCGCCTCGCCCCGGCGGGCGTGCGCTTCGAGCGCTGGGAAGCCGCCGCTCCCGTACAGCCGGGCGCCAGCCAGGACGAGGTGATCGCCGCCTACAAGCCGGATATCGACCGCCTGATGGCCGAGGGCGGCTACCAGGCCGTCGACGTGGTCAGCCTGACGCCGGACCATCCGGACAAGGCCGCACTGCGCCAGAAGTTCCTGAACGAGCACACCCACAGCGAGGACGAGGTGCGTTTCTTCGTCGGCGGGCAAGGCTTGTTCACGCTGCACATCGGCGAAACCGTCTACGAATTGCTCTGCCGGCAGGGCGACCTGGTCTCGGTGCCAGCCAACACCCGGCACTGGTTCGACATGGGCCCGGAGCCCAGCTTCATCGCCATTCGCCTGTTCACCAACCCGGCGGGCTGGGTGGCGAACTTCACCGGCAGCGACATTGCCGAGCGCTTCCCGCGGCTCGAGGCGGCCTGAGGTCACGTGGGCCATGTCGGTCCGGATTCATGTGGGTCCGGATTCATCCGGACGCTCTTGGCCCGAGCGCAAGGCAGGTGTCGGGCTGAAGCCCGACCCACAGGGGCCAAGGCAGGGCGGAGCGTCGGGCTGAAGCCCGACCCAAAGGAGGCCGCGCCGGGTTGAAATCAGGTCCACGCCCATCCATACCCGCGTCGACCCCCGCCTTTACGTCACCCGTCAGCGCGTACACTCGGCAATCGTAGCCACTACCGATCGCTGCCATGGCCGAGACCCCGATCCGCAAGCCCGCCGTCGTCGTCACCGACATCGAGGGCACCACCAGCGACGTGCGTTTCGTGCACGAGGTGCTGTTCCCTTATGCCTTTGCGGCGATGCCGGCCTACGTGCGCGCCCACGCCGAGGATCCCGAGGTGTTGCCCTGGCTGGCGGTCGTTGCCGAGGAAATCCGCACCACACCGGACGACTTGCCGGCGATCACGGCGGCCTTGTTGTCCTGGATCGAGGCCGATCGCAAGCACACCGCGTTGAAGGCCCTGCAGGGCCGGATCTGGGAGCGCGGCTTCAAGGATGGCGCGTTCACTGCCCATGTCTATCCCGACGCCGTGGCTGCGCTGGCACGCTGGCGCGCTGCCGGCGTACCCGTCTTTGTGTACTCGTCAGGCTCCATCCATGCCCAGCGCCTGTACTTCGCCCACACCGGCGCTGGCGACCTGTCGGACTGTTTCCGCGGCCATTTCGACACCACCAGCGGCGGCAAGCGCGAGGCGGCTTCCTATCGGCGCATCGCCGCCGTGATCGGTGCGGACCCGGCGACGATCCTGTTCCTGTCGGACATCGGCGCCGAGCTGGATGCTGCGCGCGAGGCCGGCTGGCAGACGGTGCAGGTCTTGCGCGCCGGCACGGAGCCGGCGCCCGGGCACCGCCAGGTGGCCGGTTTCGACGAGCTGGACTTCTGAGGGCGGTGATGCGCGGCCTGCTGCGCACGCTCTGGCTGGGCATCGGACTCCTGCTCGGCAGGCGCATTGACGACGCTCTGCTGGAGCGCCCGGCGGGGCACTGGTGGTGGTTGCTGCTGCCGCTCGTTGCCTTGTCGATCGTCATCGACCGGCACTACGAGGCAGGGCCTGCGAGCTTCTACTGGGATGGCCTGTACGCCGACGCGCTGGCGGCCCTGGCGGTGCTGGCTGCCGCAGCCCTGCTGGCGCGGGCCGCCGGTCGGCCGGCGCGGGCCTGGTCGGCGGCTGCGCTGCTGGTGTGCGCCGTACTCGGCGCGAGTGTGCTCGGATTCCTCGTTGACCTCGCGATTGCGGAGCAGCCGTGGGTGTCCGACCGTACCTACCTGACGATCTGGATCGGCCAGGGCTTGCTGGTCCTGCTCGCGTGCTGGACGCTGGCCGGCAGCCTGCAGGCGCGCTGGCCGCCGGGATCGCGCGCCATCGTTGCCAGCGTTTCCGCCGTGCTCGCCTGGGCGCCGACCACAAGTGCGATCGCACCGGGCTACTGGTATGCGGACGAACCCCTCGATGAGCCGGCGATGTTCCTGGCCAGTCCGGGGACCCGCAGCTACCAGGGCAGCGCCGAGACCTTGATGCACGGGCAGGCCGCACGCGTGGAGCAGGCCGTGGCGAAACTGCAGCCCGGCGTCCCTGGCGTCGTCGATACCTTTTTCGTGGCCCTCGGTGGCGACGCCGGCGAGGACGTCTTTCGCAACGAAGTCGAGTACGCCCTCGCGCTCTTCGCCGGACGATTCGATGCCGACGGGCGCACGCTGGGCCTGCTCAATCACCCGGACACGACCGAGCGCTTCCCGATCGCCTCGCGCTCGACCCTGCGCCAGGTGCTGGCGGGCATCGCCGCGCGCATGGATCGTGACGAGGACTTGCTGGTGCTGTTCCTCAGCTCGCATGGGCGCGAAGACCACGCGCTGGAGCTGGTCTTCGATCCGCTGCCGCTCGATCCGCTGGCGCCGGCGGAGCTGCGTGCCGCGCTCGACGATGCCGGGATCCGCTGGCGCGTCGTGATCGCCTCGGCGTGCTACTCGGGTGGTTTCGTCGAGGCGCTCGCCGAGCCTGGCACGCTGGTGATCAGCGCCGCGCGCAGCGATCGGCCGAGCTTCGGCTGTGGCGTCGATTCGGACATCACCTACTTTGGCCAGGCCTTGCTGGTGGAGGCTCTGAACCGCGAGCGGCGCTGGCCGGAGGCATTTGCGCTCGCCCGCGCGGCGGTCACGGCACGCGAGCAGGCCGAGGACTACGAGCCTTCGGAGCCGCAGATCAGCCTCGGAGCAGCCATTGCGCCGCGTCTCGAGGCCTGGTCGGCGGCGCTGCCCGCGGCGCCGGCGGTGGATTTTGTCCCGGCGGTGCCGGCGGCCGCATGCCTGCAGAACGCGGAGCGCTGTCCATGAGCACCTCGCGCCTGACCCGGCTGCTGGCACCGCGCTCGATCGCGCTGATCGGCGCCAGTGACCGTCCCGGCTCTCTGGGCACGCCCTTGACGCGGCAGCTCCTCGACAGCGCCTACGAGGGGAGCATCCACCTGGTCAATCGCGAGCGCGTCGAGGTGGCCGGTCGGCCCTGCTTGCGCAGCGTCGACGATTTGCCGGCGGGCGTCGATCTGGCCGTGCTGGTGACACCCGGACCCGGACTGCCGCAGATGGCCGAGGACCTCGCCGGTCGCGACGTCGGTGGCGTGGTCATCATCAGCGTCGCGGCCAGCGGGGGATGGGGCTGGTCCTCGCGTGCCGGCCTGCTGGCCCGCCTGGGTAAGCGCATCCGCAAGACCGGCACGCCGGTGATCGGACCGGCAAGCCAGGGGCTCACCTTGGCCACGCTCGGGCTGAACCTCAGCCTGTGCCCGGCCTTGCCGCCTGCCGGTGGCATCGGTTTCGTTTCGAACTCGGGTGCGGTCG
>JANJUH010000470.1 GCA_024710675.1 Lysobacterales bacterium | reverse complement strand
GCGCACGGCTTGCGAGTAGGTGCCGATCGCCTTCGGCGCGGCATCGGTGTGGATGATCGTGCGTGCCATCGGTGTTGTGCTCCGTGTTGCGAAGGGGCAAGGGGCAAGGGGCAGGGGGCAGGGGGCAGGGGGCAGGGGGCAGGGGAAAGAAGATCGGCCCGACGCGGTGCCGGACCTGACGACGCGCCCGCCCCCGCCCCTTTCCCCTGCCCCCTGATCTCGTTCTTCCTGCTGCTCCAACGATCGCCGCAACCCGCGATCGAATCAACCATCCTGCCGATGTGCCAGCAGCACCACGTCGGCGCGGCGCACACGCTTCATGACCTCGACCAGGTGCGCGCGGCCGCGCACCTCGATCGTGAACAGCAGCGAGGCGCTCTCGGCGTCGCGGTCGAGGTATTCGACGTTCTCGATGTTCGAGCCGGCCTCCGCAATCGCCGCAGCGACGGCGGCCAGCACGCCGGGACGATTGACCGCATCGATCCGGAGTTGGGTGCGGTAGTCGCCGCTGACCTCGGGTTCCCAGTCCACACGGACGATGCGCTCGGGCTGCTTGCGCATCTCGGTCACGTTGCGGCAGGTGGTCTGGTGCACCACCAGCCCCTTGCCGGCACTCAGGAAACCGACGATCGGATCACCCGGGATCGGCATGCAGCAATTGGCGAAGCCGATCACGCCGCGCTCGGAGCCCGAAATCCGCACCACCTGGTCGGGTGAACGGGTGGCATCGGCCGATTCGCCGCGCCAGAGCTGGCGCGCGACCAGAACCGGCATGCGATTGCCGAGCGCGATGTCGGCCAGCAGCTCCTCCAGACGGCGCAGGCGATTTTCCTCGAGATAGGCCCGCAGGGTCGCCTCGGGAACCGCATCCAGGGTTCCCCCCATCTCCGCCAGCGCGCGCGACAGCATGCGATGACCGAGCGCGATCGCGTCCTCGTGCTGCATCTGCTTGAGATAGTGGCGAATCGAGGTCCGGGCCTTGCTGGTGACCACGAACTCGAGCCACTGCGGCTGCGGCATCGCACTCGGCGCGGTGACCACCTCCACGGTCTGGCCGCTGACCAGTCGCGTGCGCAGTGGCCTCAGCTGGCGGTCGACACGCGCGGCGACAGCATGGTCGCCGACATTGGTGTGCACTGCGTAGGCAAAGTCGATCGCACAGGCATTGCGTGGCAGGGCGAGGATCTTGCCCTTGGGCGTGAACAGGTAGACCTCGTCCGGGAAGAGATCGACCTTGACGTTCTCGAGGAACTCGATCGAGCTGCCGGCCTGGCGCTGCGAATCGAGCAGACCCTGCAACCACTCGCGGGCCCGCATCTGCGCGCTGTTGGCCGGGCTCGCTTCGGTCTTGTAGACCCAGTGCGCAGCCACGCCGCGCTCGGCGACGATGTCCATTTCCTCGGTGCGGATCTGAATCTCGACCGGTGCGCCGCTGGGGCCGAACAGCACCGTGTGCAGCGACTGGTAGCCGTTGGCCTTCGGGATCGCGATGTAGTCCTTGAAGCGGTTGTCGAGCGGCTTGAAGAGAGCGTGCACCGGCCCCAAGGCCTGATAGCACTGCGAGACGGTGCCGACGATCACGCGCACGCCGTAGACGTCCATCACCTCGGCGAAACTCTTGTGCTCGCCGTGCATCTTCCGGTAGATGCTGTAAGGCGCCTTGATGCGGGAAACGATGCGCGCGTGCAGCCCGTCCTCGCGCAGGCGCTGGGCGATCGCCGTCTCGATCTTGCCCATCAGCTCGCGGCGATTGCCGATCATCGCCTTGATGCGCGCGGCGATGACGCGGTGGCGCATCGGGTGTAGCGCGCGGAAGCCCAGCTCCTGCAGCTCACCCTTGAGCTTGTTCATGCCCAGGCGCTGGGCGATCGGCGCGTAGACCTCGAGGGTCTCGCGCGCCACGCGGCGCCGGCTTGCCGGGCTCATCGAGTCCAGCGTGCGCATGTTGTGCAGGCGGTCGGCGAGCTTGATCAGGATGACGCGCAAATCGCGCGCCATCGCCAGCAGCATCTTGCGGAAGCTCTCGGCGGTCGCCGCCTCGCGGCTGGCGAACTCCACCTTGTCGAGCTTGGTCACGCCATCGACGAGATCGGCGACGGTCTGCCCGAACTCCGAGACCAGCTCGTCCTTGGTGACCGGCGTGTCCTCGATGGTGTCATGCAGGATCGCCGCCATCAGCGTCTCGGCATCGAGATGCATTTCGGCGAGGATCCGGGCAACGGCGACCGGATGCGTGATGTAGGGCTCGCCGCTCTTGCGACTCTGTCCACGGTGGGCGCGCTCGCCCACTGCGAAAGCCTTCTCGATGCGTTCGATGGCTGCCGGCGCCAGGTAGGAACCCAGCACCTGGCGCAGCTCCAGCATGTAGTGCGGCAGCAGGTCCGACGGGGCCGCTTCCTCCGTTCCGGAGATCGTGCGGGCGGTCAGCGAACCCATGGCTACTCAGGGGGACCCCGGCCTCAAAGGTCGTCGTCACCCTTGCCGAGGCCATCGTCGAGCTCGGCCGCCGCCCACTCCATCGCCTGGCGCTCGGCCGCCTCGCGCTCACGGCGCTCGACGTCGGCCAGCAACTCGGGCGTGACCTGGCCGGTCGCGATCTCGCGCAGCGCGATGACAGTCGGCTTGTCGTCGTCCTCCGGCACCAGCGTCTCGGCACCGCGCGCGACCTGGCGGGCGCGCTTGCTGGCTGTGAGCACCAGCTCGAAGCGGTTGTCGACGACCTTGAGGCAATCTTCCACGGTGATACGGGCCACGGACGGCTCCTTGAAGCGAAAGGCGAAATAACCGCTGATGGTAGCCGAAAGCGGGAGAGGGGCCAAGCGATCAAGCGTAGGAGCGCCCTTGGGCGCGATGGGAACTGCGGCCAGATCTCTTCGCGCGCAGAGTGCGCTCCTACGAAGGCCTGCCTCCCGCCGCCGGCAACACGATCGCCCCGGGAAACATCTCCTGCGCGCGTTCGGGCACGATGCGGCCACCTGACTCGCACCAGGCGTGGGCAAGACCCGGATCCAGCGGCGCGGCCTCGGCGGCCAGCCTGCGCACCTCGAACAAGACCCGCACCAATTCGGCAAAGGCCTTGCCCAGTTGCCGGAACAACTCCGCGAGCCCGTGGCGGGCATCGGCACCGAGCTTCAGGTAGGCATCGCGACCGAGGTCCTGGAAGTAGGACAAGGACACCTTGCGCTCGGCCCGCTCCGGATACAGGCCCGCGATCAGCAGGCAGCCATCGCCCACATCGCGCAGCCCCTGCTCGCGCCGCCGTCCCTGGGCGAGCTGGCTTTCCAGCCACTCCAGCGCCATGACCCGCCCGGCCAGCGCCGCGTGGGTCTGGTGCCGCATCAAGGTGAATACCAGATAGCTCTCGAGTTCCTCGCCGAGCGAGCGCGCCGCACGCCCTTCTGCGTCCCTCACCAACTCCTGCCATAACGCCGTTGCACTGGCCTCGGTCCGGATTGTCTCCACCATGCACCCACCTCCGTCGTCGGTGGCCATCGCGTGCTCGGACACATCCCCGGGGGCCGGGGTCGGCATCCAAGCAGCCAGGGCCTGTCACCATCGTCGAATCGGGTGCCGCCAGAGGCGGCGTGCGACCAGTGTCGCAAGCCCCGCGCAGGCTGTCTACCGGGGGGCGGGCGCTTGCATGCATCCGTTGCACGGGCCACGCGGGAGACTCTGACGCGGTCATTTGCAGGAGATTCCTCATGTTGCGCTCGCTCGCCATTGCCATCGCCGCCCTCGTGGTTGCCGCACCCGCTCGCGCTGCCATCGTCGACCACCCGCTGTCCTTCACGATCGACAGCACCGAGTTCGCCGGCGTGCTGATCCACGACAAGGCCAAGCCCGCCGACCGGGCGATGTTGCTGGTGCCGAACTGGATGGGCATCAACGAGGCCAACCTGACGAAGGCTCGCGAGATCGCCGGCAAGGGTTACACCGTCTACGTGGTCGACATGTACGGCAAGGACGTTCGACCGGCCGACAGCGACGAGGCCGGCAAGGCCTCCGGGGCGGTCAAGGGCGACATGGTCGCGATGCGCAGCCGGATCAACACGGCCCTCGAGACGCTGCTCGGCCAGGACCAGGTCCCGGTGCAGCGGAAACATACCGGCGCGATCGGCTTCTGCTTCGGCGGCACGGTGGTGCTCGAACTGGCGCGCAGTGGCGCGCAGTTGCCGGCCGTCGTCTCCTTCCACGGCGGGCTGGGTACCGAGGGCGCCGCCAGCGCCGACACGTTGAAGGCCAGGGTGCTGGTGCTGCACGGCGCCGACGACCCGCTGGTGCCGCCGGCCGAGGTGGCCGCCTTCGAGGCCGAAATGCGCGCCGCGAAGGCCGACTGGCAGCTCGTCAGCTTCGGCAATGCGGTGCATTCCTTCACCGACCCGGGCGCGAACTGGAAAGGCACGGCAGAGTACAACCCGGTCGTCGCCAGGCGTGCCTTCGCGATGATGGAGGACTTCTTCGGGGAGACGCTCGGCGGGGAGCGTTGAGTCCTTCGGGCAACCCGAAGAGCTTTGGTCCGCAAAGAACGCAAAGGACGGCAAGAAGAGCGCTTTACGGAGACCGCCTGGAGAGCCCGGCGCCAGGGGGAAGCGCCTGGCTTCTTGCTCCCTTTGCGTTCTTTGCGGACCCGCTTGTGCGTTTACCAGTTGCCGGCGACTCCGCCCAGGCCTTCAGGCCCTGAGGAACTGCCGGACCACCGGGTTCGCGGTCTCGTCGACCGCCGGGTAGCCAACCTCAGCCAGCGTGGCATCGAGATCGCTGGCCGCCACGCCGGCCGGCAGTTCGATGCCGACGAAGACGCGCCCGTAGGCGGCGCCGTGGCTGCGGTAGTGGAACAGCGTGATGTTCCAGCGCGTGCCCATGCGTTCGAGGAAGCGCAACAGGGCGCCCGGGCGCTCGGGGAATTCGACCCGGAACACGCGCTCCTCGCCGGCCACCGGCGCGCGGCCGCCGACCATGTGGCGGACGTGCAGCTTGGCCAGCTCGTTGTCGGTGTAATCGCTGACCGGGTAGCCGGCCGCTTCCAGCCCGGCGCGGATCTCCGCGCGCTCGGCGGCGCCGCGGCGCAACGCCACGCCCACATAGATCTGCGCCATCTCGCCCGGTGCATGGCGATAGTTGAACTCGGTGACCGCCCGCGGCCCGAGCGCCTGGCAGAAGGCGAGGAAGCTGCCGGCGCGCTCCGGGATGCCGACGCCGAACACCGCCTCGTGCGCCTCGCCGATCTCGGCGCGCTCGGCGACGTGGCGCAGGCGATCGAAATTCATGTTGGCACCGCTGGCCACGGCGCACAGCACCTCACCGGCCGGACGTGACTCGGCGTACTTCTTCAGACCTGCGAGCGCGAGCGCGCCGGCCGGCTCGAGCACGCTGCGGGTGTCGTCGAAGACATCCTTGATCGCGGCACAGATCTCGTCGGTATTGACCAGCACCATCGCGTCGATGGCGTCCTTCAGCACGGCGAAAGTGTGGCTGCCGATGCGCTTGACCGCGACGCCATCGACAAAGAGCCCGACCTGGTCCAGCGTCACCGGCTCGCCAGCCTTCAGCGCGGCATCGAGGCAGGCGGCATCGACGGGTTCGACGCCGATCACCTTGATCTCCGGCCGCAAGGCCTTGATGTAGGCGGCCATGCCAGCCGCCAGGCCGCCGCCACCGACCGGGATGAACACGGCATCGAGCCTTCCGGGGTGCTGGCGCAGGACTTCCATCGCCACCGTGCCCTGCCCCGCGATCACATCCGGATCGTCGTAGGGATGGACGAAGCTCAGCCCGCGCTCGGCCGCGAGCCGCATGCCAACGGCGGCAGCCGCGTCGTAGCCATCGCCCTCGAGCACCACTTCGGCACCGAGTGCGAGCACGGCATCGACCTTGATCGACGGCGTCGTCGAGGGCATCACGATGGTCGCCCGGCAACCCAGCTTGCGCGCCGCCAGGGCCACGCCCTGCGCGTGGTTGCCGGCCGACACCGCCAGCACGCCGGCCGCGCGCTCGGCCTCCGACAGCCGTGCCATCTTGTTGTAGGCGCCACGCAGCTTGAAGGAGAACACCGGCTGCAGGTCCTCGCGCTTCAGCCAGACCTGCTGCCCGATCCGCCGCGACAGCCGCGGCGCTTCCTGCAGCGGGGATTCGATCGCCACCTCGTAGACGCTGGAGGTCAGGATGGCGCGCAGGTAATCGGGGCGGGCGTCGGTCATGGCCCCGATGTTGCACTGCACCAGCCGAGTAGGGAAGTCAGCTTTGGTGTTGGGGCGGGGGAGCAGGAGCGGGGATGGGGGCTGGGGGCTGGGGGCTGGGGGCTGGG
>JANJUH010000465.1 GCA_024710675.1 Lysobacterales bacterium | reverse complement strand
GGGCGCCGACCAGGCGGTTGACGTGACGCAGCATCATTGCGGGGGACCTCCGGTGATGTCGAGGGAGAAGCGGTAGCGGTCGCACCGGTGCAGCAGGGCCACGGCGCGGTCCAGGGACTGGAATAGCTGGAAGATCCCGCTCTCGGTGTGCAGCCAGCGGGGGTGGTGAGCCGGGCCGACGAGGACGGCGTAGCCGGCGGCGCTGCCGACCAGGGAAATCGGGGTGCTCTCGGGCAGGTGCTGCAGGCCGGCGGGGGTGATGGAGGTGCGGGCGTCCATGTCACTCGCCCGCCGGGGTGGTGGCCGCGGCGATCGCCGCCCGGAGTTTCCGGAGCGCGACCGCCTCCGGGTCGTTGGAGTCGTCACGCCATTTCTGCCGCGCGAAGATTGCCTCGGCCGCGCGGGCGGCGTCGAGCAGGGCGTCGCGCTGCGCCACGACCGGGTCCTCGGCGAGCACGCCGAGCTGGCCGTCGATGGTAAGTCCGAGTTGCTTGCCCTCGGCCATCAGCTCCTGCTGCAGGTCCATGGCGGTCTGCCACCAGGCTTCGGCGCACTCGCGCTCGCGCTGGGCGTCTTCCTCCGCGCGCTCGAGGCGCTCGGCGAGTTCGGCGGCATGCCGGCGCAGGTGCTCGAGCTCCCAGCGCTCGAGACGGCGCTGGAGGTTCTGCAGCAGGCGGGCGGGTGCCGGCTTGGCGGGGGTTGCAGACGTCTGCATGTCTGGCTCCGAGGTGCGGTTTAGAGATAAGTACCGATTGCTTGAGCGAAGTTTAGAACAAGGAACCAAAAAAGGTAAAGAGTTCTAAACCGCAACGGCGAAAAAAAGCCCGCCTGGTGGCGGGCTGCTGTGCTTCGAATTGTCTTGCCTACTTCGATTGCTTACTGAAGTCGACAAACTCCGGCGGGCCGGCTTGGAGCGGCGGGCAGTCGGCGCGGCCGAGCTCCTTCCATTGGTCTCGCGTGGCGGCCACGACGTCCATAATACGGACGATCGCGTCCCCGATCCCGTGCTTTGCAAGGACCATACAGAGGTAGCCCGCATAGCCGTCCTTGCGCGATCCATCATCGATGGTTCCGGCGAGCAAGGAGGCCGGGCGCTCGTTGAGCCAGGAGGCGTCGCGGACTTGCTTCTCTTGCTTTACCTCGGTCAGCGCCGCGGCGAGCCGCTTGTTCCATTCGGTGGCGCTGACCCAGGCCACGGAAGGTGAAGGGGTGGGGGCAGCCTCCGCCACGACGATCGCGTTGATCTCGTCAGACGACTGGGGCGGCTGTGGCTTCTGGGTGATCGTGCCGATGACAACTGTTATCGCCCCAGCTGCGAGCAGGTACTTCGCGGCCTTGTTCATGAATCATCCCTTCTTGGTGGTTGGTCTTCGTCAGACTTCATGAACCTCCCCTTTTGACCACACCAGGCTGAGGCTAGGCCGCGGTTTTGTTGTGGTTGGGCCCGTCCTGCCTAGTTGGATCGCCGGCGGCGAGGATCGCCATGCGGACGGCGGTGACGAGCATTTCGGAAGCATCTTTGGGTGGCGGGGCACCAGCTGGCCGCAGCGCCAGGTCGACGACGGCGCGCGCGGCCGGCGATGCTGCCTGGTAGCGCTTCCACAGGTCGTTGGCTGGACCATATGACGCGGCGGCGCTGTCCGCTGCCATCAGTTCCGGCAGCTTCTCGGGCCCGTCGCCCGTCTGGATCCACTCGGCGCTGTACCCGGTGTTGCGCTGGAGCCTAAAGGCGTACTGCGCGGTGATCGACTTCGTCGCGCCGGACAGCCACTGATTGACCACGCTCTTCGAGGCGCCTGCGAGGCGCCCGAAGCTCGGCTGATCGATGTTGCCCAAGTCGGACATCATCTTCTTAACCCGGTCGGCGGTGGTGGTCGTGGGCGCTTGCATGGTTAAGCAATCTAAACAAATCATGGTTAAGAGTGCTTGTCTCGTCCGGTTTAGAGTTCTATACTCGCGCCATGGACGCGAACACCATCATCGATCGGCTTGGCGGCACCTCGAAGGTTGCCGCTATCTGCGGGCGCACCAAGTCCGCTGTTTCCCAGTGGCGACGGAACGGGATTCCGGAGGCATGGGAGCGCTTTCTGCGTACTCAGCACCCGGAAGCGTTCGGGGAGCAGTACGAGAGCCCGGCGCCTGCCGCCCATCCGCTCGCCGAGAACGGCTCCGACGTCGCGCTCCCGCCTCCCGATGCGCCGTTCCCGGTGCCGGGCGCAGCGCCGGCCGACCTCGAGGCGGATCACGACTACCCGCTGCCGGTCCAGGACGACCGCCGCACGGCTGACTGGCGAACCGTCGAGGACCGCCGCCATGGCGGCGATCGGCGCGACGACCCGGGGTCGGACTGACCGGTCGCCAGTCATGAGCGGATGCCGCCTGAGTTCCGACCGAATCCGCTCCGCAGTGAGTTTCTTCATGCGTTTCTCCTCCCTCTCCCCTTGCGGGAGCTTGAACACCCGGGCGGTCGTCCGCCCGGGTGTCGTTTTGATGAGGCGAGGATAGGCGTGCCCGATTTGCATCCGTAGGTTTGATTCAGGGAGGTTAACTATGAGCGCAAGACTCAAGACCCATCACGCGGCCGTCATTCGAACGATCCATTCCGAGATCAAGCGCGCCCCGGGCGGCTTTCAGGCCCTGGCGCAGGCGACCGGCCGCAACGCCCAGGTGCTGATCAACACCTTCAACCCGGCCGCGGTCGAGACGGCGCCCTCGCTCGAGGCCTTTCTCGACGCGATCGAGTTCGTCCGCGCGGGCGGCACGGTGAATGCCGTCACCGGCCTGGTCGATATGGTGGCGGTGTCGGTGGAGATGGCCGACAGCTCGCCCGGCAACGACCTGCAGGGCTTCCTGCATGTTTCGAAGGAGTTAGGCGAAGAGCTGAATGAAGGGGAGGGCGATCTGGAGAAAGGACGATTCGACGCCGACGAGCGCGTGCGGATGATTCGCGAGCTCGACGAGGCGATCGCGTGCGCGGTCCGCCTGCGCGCCATGCTGCGGGGCGCGTGACGGGGCATGAGCGATCGAATCGATTTTCAGCGGCTTGCGGCCGCGGCACTCGCACGCTCGGAAAGCCTGGTGCCCGAGTGGCTGCTGGGCGGACACAAAGCCGGCTACGAGTGGAAGTGCATCAACCCGAATCGCGCCGACCAGCGCGAGGGCTCCTTCTCGATCAACCTGGTGACGGGGAAGTGGGGCGACTTCGCGTGCGACGACAAGGGCGGCGACCTGGTGGCGCTGTACGCCTACCTCTTCTGCGGCGACGACCAGGTCGAGGCGGCGAAGGCGCTCGCCGACGTGCTCGGCATGCCCGACGCGGTGCCGCCGCTCAAGGGCAAGGGACGCGCGAAGGCGAAGCCTGCCGCCGCGCCAGCCGCGCCTGCGCCTGAGAAGACCGAGCCCGCCAAGGCCAAGCCCGTGGCGTGGGAGCCGGTGACGCCGGTCCCGGCCGAGGCGCCGCAGCCGCCGGCCGCGCACGAGTTTCGCGGCATTCCGTCGTCGGTGTGGAAGTACTTTGACGCGGCCGGGCAGCTTCTCGGTTACGTGTGCCGATTCACCACGAGCGACGGCGGCAAGGAAGTGCTGCCGCTCACATGGTGCCGCCACCCGGCGACGGGGAAGGGTGCGTGGAAGTGGCAGCAGTGGTCCGAGCCGCGCCCGATGTACGGCCTCGATCGCCTCGCCGCCCGGCCGGATGCGCCGGTGCTTCTGGTCGAGGGCGAGAAGTGCGCGGACGCGCCTGGCGCCGCAGGCGTGCTCGCCGAGCTGGTGGCGGCGAGCTGGCCCGGCGGCGGCAAGGCGGTGGGCAAGGTGGATTGGTCCCCGCTCGCCGGTCGCTCGGTGATCATCTGGCCGGACTGCGATGCCCAGCGCGAGAAGACCACGAAGG
>JANJUH010000345.1 GCA_024710675.1 Lysobacterales bacterium | reverse complement strand
CGAAGCCCGCAAGCTGCTCGAACAATCCATTGCCCGCGCCCGCATTGCCCCGCGCTACTACCAGAAGGCGCAGAAGGAGTGGCTGGACAAGGCCCGGGCGCTGCTGAAGTAGCGTGGGTTGCGCCAGCGGCGCTACCCGCGTGGCGTTTGCTAGGTGGCGTGGATTGCGCCGCAGGCGCTACCCGCGCAGGGCTTGCGACAAGCCCCCCGCGTAGCCCGCCTGCGGCGGCCAACGCGGGCTACCCGGGTCCCGCCAATCCCGTGGGAGCGCGCTTGACGCGGGATGTTCTTGCCTCTGTGCCAGGTCCATCGCGCCACGGGGGCGCTCCCACCTTCCCTGCCATTCCCTCGCGCTGTCCGTGACATCCAGAGGACGTGTGCCAACCTGACATCCACTAGACGCCCCATCGTGGTCTGATAGGCGCATACCGCCGGACCGACCAGCCCATGCGCATCATCCTGCTGCTCGCCGCATTGCTCTGCCTGCCGATGCCCGTGGCGGCCATCGACTGGCCCGCGCTCGAGCGCGAGCTGTCCGAATCCGCCGCCGAGATGGTCGAGGGCCGCAAGGCCGGTGGCGTTGGTGTGGCGGTGATCGCCGATGGCGAAATCCGCCTGTTGCAGGGCCACGGTCTTGCCGATCGCGCGACCAAAGCGCGCTTCACCGTCGACACACCGGTTCCCGCCGGCGATGTGTCCCGGCTGGCCACGGCCTTGATCGCGATGCGGCTAGTGGAGGCAGGCCGCCTCGATCTCGATACCGCCGTCACCACGCTGGCTCCGGAACTGCGCTTCACCGGCGCGACGACCGAACCGGACAGCCTGCGCGTGCGCGACCTGATGAGCGGCCACTCCGGCCTCACCGCCAACCGCCTGTACGGCATGTACCGCAAGCCCGGCGATGCCATCCCGCCCGACCCGCTCGCCGCGCCGCTGTTGCTGGTCCACGAGCCGGGGATGCTCGGTCTCGATTCCAACCTCGCCTGGGCGGTACTCGGGCGCGTGCTCGAGAACGTGTCGGGGCGGGATCTCGACACGCTCGCCGCGGAAGAGCTGGCCGGTCCGCTCGAACTGTCGACGGCCTCCTTCCAGCGCCCACCCAACCTTTCCTCGGCCCATCGCAAAGCCAAGCCCGAACCGGCGCTGATCGCCCGCGATCGCCCCGCGCTGGGTTTCGTCGCCTCCACCGCCGATCTGGCGCGCCTGCTGCAGGCCCTGATCGCGGCCGAAGGCGGGGCAGGGTGGGGATACCTCGATGCCGCCTCGCGCAGCGAACTGTGGCGCCCGCAGAACGCCGGAGTCGCGCTCGACGTCGGCAACGAGGCCGGCCTGGCCTTCGAACTCGCCACCAGCGTGCGCCCCGGCGTCGGACGCGTCGCCATCCTGTCCTCGACCTACCCCAGCTTCCGCGCCGAGATCCGCCTGCTCCCCGAGCACCGACTCGCGATCCTCGCGGTCTCCAACTGGCGCGAATCGGGCGAGGTGCTCTACGACTGGATCGCCGACGCCACCGATCGCGTGCTCGAGGCGAAAGCCGGCATTCCGCCGCGCGAGAAAGAGCGGCCGCTGCCGGAGGCCGTGCCGATGCCCGCAGGCGCCGACACGGACAGTCTGGCGGCCCGCTACGTCACGCCGATCGGCCTGATGGCTTTCACCGAAGAGGACAGCGGCCGCTACAACCTCGGCCTGATGGGTCTGGACTTTCGCGCCGACCTGCGCGACGACGGCTGGTACGGCCTGCGCTTCCGCCTGCTCGGCCTGCTGCCGCTGAAGCTCGACTTCGTCAGCCGCGTCGCGCTCCGGCCCGTGCGCATCGACGGCCGCCGGGTGCTCGTCGCCTGGGCCCAGGACCGCCACTTTCTGCTCGGCTCACCGCTGCCGGAACAGTCGACGGCGCCATTCCCGGACGATCTCATCGGCCGCTACCGCCTGGTCAACGGCGACGCGCTCGCAGACCAGCTCGAAGTCGAGGACGTCGAGGTGCTCGCGGAGGACGGTTGGGGCTGGATCGAGTACGAACTTCCCTTCATCCTCACCCTCGCCCCGCGCATCGCTCTCGAACCCATCGGCAACGACCGCCTGCGCATCGCCGGCTTCGGCCCGAACCTCGGCGAGGAACTGCGCGTGATCCGCGAGGGCGGCAAGGTGCAGCTGGAGTTTTCGGGGTATTTGCTGGAAAAGCGTTGATGCGCCCCGGCAGCAGATGTAGGAGCGCGCTCTGCGCGCGAAAGCTCAGCCGATCGCCACCGCTTGCAACCCTTGCGACGGCCTTCATGTCTCCTTGATCAATCCTTCCGGATCCGTAACGACGGTTGGCGTGGCCGGCCAAAGTCCAATGGCCGAGCCGCCGGGCGAGAGGTACACTCGTTCAAGATTGGCCCTCGACGGCGCCCCGGTTTTCGTCCGGTCACGAGTCTGGAGGTCATCACACTGACGCATCTACAGGGGGTGCGGGAGTGCGCAGGCGGGTCCGGCCGACGGCGTTGCGCGCCGCGCTGCGGAGTCGTGCGTGCAGCCCGGAATGCATGGAAACCAGGACATCATCGCGGCAGTCCGGTCAAACTCGGCCGGGCGGAAAGTCCCCGGGGCTTCCGAGGGCGTACGAGGCACCTGTTCTGGCCTGTCTCGGCGACATCCGCTGCAGCACGCTCGCCGCCAGCGTCGGCGGGTTCAACGAGCCCGGCTCGGGCAATACGCGGCGGCGCACGCGTCGTTGAAGCCCCGGATCAGATGGGCCCGGATTCTCTCCGGCACTCGCGGATCACGAGATCCACATGCTCGCGCCAGGCCAGCAATAGCCGCGCGCGCAGCGCCGCATCCATCTTTTCGTCCTCGTTGTCTCCATTGGCTACGGCTGAGTCCATGAACTGCCCCAGCCACTCGGCATCCTCCCGGTTGCGCGTCGCCATCGCCTGCGCCTGTCGCCGGTAGGCGCTGCGGACCAGCGGCGTCAGGTCGCCGCACTTCGGTCGCTCCAGCCAGTCCGGTGGCAGGACATCGGCCATCGCCTGTTTCAGCAGCCGCTTGTACCCCGCAGGCCCGCCCATCCAGTGCAGCGGCATGCCCAGCACGAAGCGCAGCAGTTCCCAGTCGCGAAAGGGTGCGCGCAGGTCGAGCCCGATCGCCTCGGCGCGCAGCGACTCCACCGCATAGTCGAGCGACTCGGTCGACGAAAAGTGCAGTGCAGCCCGTGGCGGATCGGGCCAGTGGCGCAACCGCTGCAAGCTCTCGTTCCTGAGTTCACGCCACGCTTCGTGCCAGCGCGGGGCGAGCAGGGCGGGCACCGTGACGCGCGACAGGCACGATTCCCCTTGCGCAAGCCAGTGCACGGCCCGGCGCAACGGAGCATGCCGCAACAGCCCGCGCCAACCGGAATCGCGAACGACCGCGCGCAAGCCTGATGCCACATCGCTCCAGGCGGCATCGCCAATCGCCGAAACCAGCCAATGGGTGTCCGGAACCGTCAGTTGGTCGGCCCCGTTCCCGTGCAACACCACATCGGGTTGTTGTGCCGCCAGCGTCGCATGCACGGCCGATTTCAGCTCCGCAAAGCAGTTCGGCATCGGGCTGGCGACAGGACCCCGCCAGCCAGCTCGGCCGAACGCGAGTTCGACCGCACCCGCGTCAAGGCCCGACCAGGCGATGCCCAGCTCGCGCGCCAGCGTGGCGGCCGGTCCACGCTCGTCGATGTCGCCGCCATCCTCCGGCGAGAGGCCGTAGCTCACGGCGACCAGTTCGGTCGATGGGCTGCGCCCACGCGCCGCCAGGACGGCGAGAGAGGCCGAGTCGATGCCCGCGCTCAGCATCAGTCCGATCCGGCCCGCACCTTCCGTGCTGCGTCGAACGGCGGCCTCCAGCCGATCGCGCAGCACCCTGGCGGCCACATCCGGCGATCTCACCGCTGGCCGTTCTCCCGGTTCGGGGTTCTCGCGCAGCGTGGTGAATCCTTCGCGGCGGACCTGCACGCGCGCGCCAGCGGGGACGGCGCGGATGTGCGCGAAGGGCGTGCTGTCTTCCGGCGGATCGCACCAGGCGAGCACGCAGGCGACATGAAAGTCGTCGAAGCGCGTGTCGACCCCCGGATGGGCCAGCAGGATTTCCTCCCGCGATGCCGCCAGCACCTGGCTGCCCACCCGGGTCCACACGAGGGGCCGTTGGCCGAGCAGGTCACGGCTCAGGACCATGCGGTCGCCCTCGAACCGGATCGCCGCTTCCGGCTCGGTGGCCGTCCGCTCCCGGCCCTGTGGGCGCGCATCGGCATGGCGGGCATCGCGTAGCTCGCAGCTTTCCGGCCGGTCTGCCGGCACGGGCCCGGGTTCGAGCCTGGTGGTGCGTATCCAGGCAGCGCGGAAGCCGGGCGCCTCGCGGACTACCGGAGCGGACCCGCGGTCGCCGGCTTCCCGCTTGGCGACACGCAGCATCCGCGACCAGGCGCGCTCGTCGACCGGCGCGCCATCGCAACTCCACCAGCACAGGATCAGGGCCATGCGGCGACGATGGCTCGCCGCGTGTCGCCGCGCAAGAATGGCGGCTCCCCTGCCGGCTCGTTCAGATGGCGCCGCCGGACCACGACTGGATGGAGTGCCCATGAACGCTGCCCGCCCGCCGTCGCTACCTCCTCCGGATGCACTCCTGCAGGTGGCGGCCGGCGTGCGCGTGGAATTCATCGGCGGCGGCAGCCTGCGCATCGCCCGCGATTCGCAGGTCCGCGAGGCGCCTTCCTCCGTGCTGGCCGTGCTGCAGAAGCTGGCGCAACCGGCCTCGATGCGCACGGTGCTGGACCAACTCGCGCCAGGGCTCAGCGGGCGCCTCGAATGGGTCGAGGCGAGTGCACTGATCGTCGAGCTGTTGCGCCTCGGGATCATCGAGCGGGTGGACGGTCTCCGTGTGCCCGGATGCCCGGAAGGGGGGCCGGGGCGCGAAGTCGACATGCACATCGAGCTGCTCGAGGACCGCCAGCGCACCAGTGCCTTCATCGCGGCGATCGCGGCCGCCGTTCGACCGGGCGACGTGGTCGTCGACCTCGGAACCGGCACCGGGATCCTGGCGATGGCTGCGGCGCGCGCCGGTGCGCGCAAGGTGTACGCGATCGAGTCCAGCCGGTTCGCGGAGACCACGCGGCGCATCGTCGAGGTCAATGGGCTGGCGAACACCATAGAAGTGGTGGCGCGCTGGTCGCACGAGATCCAACTGCCGGAGCCCGGTGATGTGCTGATCTCCGAGATCATCGGCAACGACCCCTTCGGCGAGGGTGTCCTGCGCTTCATGCCGGATGCGGTCCGTCGTCTGCTGCGGCCCGGGGCCAGGGTCCTGCCGAGCCGTCTGCTGGTGCGCGCCGTTGCACTGGCGATGCCAGCCCGGGAAGCCGCCCACCACCGGGTCGACGCAGCCGCGCTCGCCCGCTGGCAGCAGGCGTACGGCTTCGAGTTCGGACCATTCCGCGCCTACAGCGACACGTTGGCGCCCGAGCGCTACCGCAAGCCGGAGGTGGTCGCCGCCTGGCCGCGGCTGGGCGAGCCGTTGACGATCGCCGAATGGCTCGTCGGAGCGGAGCCGCCCCCGCTGGTCCGAACCCGCCACTCCTTGCCGCTCGATCGCCACGCCGAAGACATCGCCATCCTCATCTACAGCGAACTCGAGCTCGCCCCCGGTCAGATCCTCAGCACAGCACCGTGGCAGGTATCGCAGGGAAGCTGGCGCAGCGGTCTGGTCATGGTGCCCAAGGACCTCGTGTCTGCGGATGCCACCGGCCTGGCCATCGAGGTCCGCTGGGGCGGCTACCAGACCCGGCTGGATATCCGCGTCCTGCCGCCCGAAGATCATCCGGGACCGTCAGGCGCCCCTGTGCATCCGTAGGAGCGCCATCCTGGCGCGATCCGGCGTCACCCGGGCTCTCGCCGGGCATGTCGTAACGCGTTGATTTGCAGGCCGCGATGAACCCCTCTCCCCGGGTGCGGGGAGCGGGTGCCGACGCAGTCGGCGGGTGAGGAGCGCGGCATGCGGAGCGGTCGCAATGAGGCGCCCAATCATCCGGGTCCTCCGGGCCCACCTTGGGCCAGCCAGACCGAGGACCGGCTGGCGATCGGAGGAACGCGGGCCAGTGGCCCGCAAGCATTCCTCCTCAGCCCCGCCGGCGGGGGAAGGATTCAGCGCGCCCCCGCCATCGGGTTCGATGCGTAAGTGAGCGCACCGAGAGGGGTGGCCAGGATTGCGAGGACTTCGACGACGTCAAAGTCTGCCTGGGCAATCGGTCGCTTTCCGCGAACCAGGCCCAAGTCGCTCGGCGGGAAATCCACCGGCGTTGAAGGCAAAAAGATTTCCGCGTCATCCCCCGCCGCCCGAAACCCGACCTTCGACCCGGTTCTCAGGCCCCGCGCCTGGCGTATCGCCTTCGGAACCGTGACCTGGCCTTTGCAGGTTATGGCGTTGCCTGACATCACTCACTGCTTGAAGGCATTACAGGCTAAGGAATCCTGCTTGCAGACCGGGCAGCTGCCGAGCGCCAGCATTGCCATCCAGCCTCCGACACCACCGGAGTACGCGGGTGACGCGAACAGGCCCCGAGCCATGCCAGGACGCGCAATGGAACCCACAACCAGACGATGCCGGACGACGACGCACCAAGATCCACGTCAACCGAGCCGCATCGCGCCACTCGATGCGAACGCGCAGCACAAAACATTACACACCAACCACTTTGACCCTCCGCCACAGTCTGCAGCCATCCAGACGTCCCTTCCTGGCCCCGAACGCCGTGTCCCTGCCATGACTGCGTCATCGCAAATGTTGTACGATCGCGACGAAGAAGTGTGTCCAGCATCACATTCGTGGGTTCCGCGCGGCCATCAATCCGCGGGAAGCTTCAACTACAGGGGAAGAAGCACCATGGCAGCAATGCACAAGCGCGGTTGGACCGGGCTACTCGTCGCAGCAGGCGTGGCACTGGCATCGCCGGCGTGGGCGGCGCTGACGGTTACGCCGATCACGTGGAATGTCATCGGACTCGACAGCAACACTCCTGATGCCGGGCCCTACCAGTTCCCGGTGGCCGCGCGGGTGTGTGCGGTGGGCTCGGCATCCAATGGAGATGTGAGCGCGACTTTTGCCTTCCACCCGACAGATGGCACCAACAATGGTGCAACTGGTTGCCCGTCAGGCGAGCCGGGAGTGAGTCCGGCCTGCATCATCACGCGTCCGGACAGCCTGACCACAATCAACCTCGGACCCCTGGCAGCGGGCGTGTGTCGAGATGCGTATTTCGAGGTTCAGGTCAACCGTACGGATGAGGCGTTCGGGCGAGCGCGGTATTACACGATCACCGCAGGTGATGGCAACCCGACCACCGTGTCCACGCCCCAGCCGCGCGAGTTGTTCGTCGAAAGGCTCATTTCGCAGAATCGAAACAGCATCTTGGATTTGCGCTACAGCGCACCGATTGCCGGTGATCCATTCAATGATCTCCTGAATCCCATTCCTTCGGCCGGATTAACGTCTGTATCTGCTGGTGGATCCTTCGGCCTTCAGGTGGGCAACGTCTACGACATTCAGCTTGTGGCCAAGACAGCCACCCAAGGCTACGAACAGCTCGAGACTTTCGCGAACTTCTCGAACGCTGTTTTTCGGGTGTTGCGCGTTCACTCCACCTACTCGGCGGACTCAAGCCCGAACGTGTCATCTCCGTCTGACCTGCTCTATGGCGATGCTTGTACTTGGCAGCTGAGCCCAATCTTGCCGAATTACCTCGGGTGTCTCGCGAGCGGAAAGATCGGTGGAGATATCACTACCACTTACCGCATCGAGATTCTGACGGTTCCGACCGGCAGCAACTCGACACTCAATTCGTTGGTATACGACTACTCCGGTAGCAGCTACCACTACAACGCCGACTTCGGTGCCGGTGGCCGCACGCTGTACGTCGAGGATCCGCTGGCCGCGACGATCACGAAGTCCTTCGGTCCCACCACCATCGCCGAGGGCGGCACCTCGACGATGACCTTCATCATCAGCAATCCGAATCAGGCAACGCCGGTCACGGGCGCGGCGTTCACCGACGACACGGGCTGGCCCGCCGGCCTGGAGGTCGCTGATCCGCCGAACGTCAGTTACTCGGGCTGCGGCCCGGGAGTGTTCAGTCCGAATCCGCCGACCGCGGGATCGACATCCCTCAGCTTCTCCGGCGCGACCATCCAGCCGTTGTCGAGTTGCGTGATTCGTATCGATGTGACGGCGGACACCCAGGGAAGCTATTTCAATCAGACCAGCTTCCTTTCGATCGATGGCGACGATACAACCAGTCGGGGTGAGGCGACGTTGACGGTTGGTGCCGCGTCCGATCCGGCGCAGTGTATTGCCAACCAGCCGATGGCATCTTGGAATTTTGGGACGGGCGCCAATCTTTTGACGAGCACCATCGCGGCAAGCTCGGTGTCTGCTGGCGTCACGGCTTCTTCCGTGATCCCGCCGCTAACAACGGTTGCCACGTTCGCCACTTCCGGGCAGCCAGAGCCGTCGTTGCTGACCACCACGGACGTATCCGCGCCGGCTACTGGTCGCGCATGGCGTGGACGCGGGTGGGGTATTGCAGGAGCTACGGTCACGGCAACAACAATCGC
>JANJUH010000300.1 GCA_024710675.1 Lysobacterales bacterium | reverse complement strand
CGAAGGCGCCGGGTGAGGGGCGGCGCCTGACGGAGCCCGCTCAGTGAGCCGCGCCCCTCATCCGGGTCCTGCGGACCCACCTTGTCCCCGCCAGCGGGGAGAAGGAAATCCGGACACCGATACTCCCCTTCGCTGCAGGAGGCACCCCGATGGCCGAACAGATCAACACCCAAGTCCTCGTCGTCGGCGGTGGCCCGGGCGGCTATGTCGCGGCAATCCGCTGCGGCCAGCTCGGACTCAAGACCACGATCGTCGAGGCCGACCGCCTCGGCGGCACCTGCCTGATCCGCGGCTGCATTCCGTCCAAAGCGCTGATCCACGTGGCCGGCAAGTTCGAGGCGATGCGCCAGCACGTCGGTGAGGGCAAGCTCGGCATCCGCCTGCCGGCTGCACCCGAGTTCGATCTCGGTGGCGCCGTGGACTGGAAGGAAACGGTCGTCGACAAGCTCAACAGTGGCGTCGCCGCGTTGCTGAAGCGCGCCAAGGTACGCGCGGTGCATGGCAAGGCGGTGTTCGCCGATGCCAAGAACTGCACGGTGGCCACGGCCGACGGTGACATCGCTATCAGCGCCGAGCACGTGATCCTGGCGACCGGATCGGTGGTCGCCGGCATTCCCTCGCTGCCCTTCGGCGAGCACGTGTGGTCGTCGACCGAAGCCTTGCTGCAGCGCGAGCTGCCGAAGCGGCTGGTGGTGGTCGGTGCCGGCTACATCGGCATGGAACTCGGCATGGCCTATGCGCGGATGGGCAGCGAGGTCGTCTTCGTCGAAGCGCTCGATCGCATCCTGACGCTGTTCGACCGTCCGCTGGTCAAGCCCGTCGAGGCCTGGCTGAAGCAGCACGGGATCCCGGCGCACCTGTCGACGAAGGCGATCGGCCTGGTCGAGGACGCTTCGGGGCGCGCGCTGGAGGTCGAGTCCGCCGACGGCACCCGCCAGCGCCTGCCGTGTGACAAGGTGCTGGTGGCGGTCGGCCGCCGCCCGTGCACGCAAGGCTGGGGCCTGGAGAAGATGGCACTGACGATGGACGGTCCCTTCGTCAAGGTCGACGACCAGTGCCGTACCTCGATGCGCGGTGTCTACGCGATCGGCGACCTCGTCGGCGAGCCCATGCTCGCGCACAAGGCCTCGGCGCAGGGAGAAATGGTCGCCGAGATCATCGCCGGCCACCGCCGCCGCTTCGACCCGGTCGCCATCGCCGCGGTGTGCTTCACCGAGCCCGAGCTGGTCGGCTGCGGCCTGACCCCGGACGAGGCAAAGGCGCAAGGGCATGAGGTCATCGTCGGCCAGTTCCCCTTCGCCGCCAACGGCCGCTCGCTGGCGATGCAGGCAGGCACCGACGGCGGGTTCGTGCGCATCACCGCGCGGGCGGACAACCATGTCGTGCTAGGCATCCACGCGGTGGGGGCGCATGTCTCCGAGCTCTCAGGCGAATTTGCCCTCGCCATCGAGATGGGCGCGCGCCTCGAAGATGTCGCCGGCACCATCCACGTCCACCCGACGATGACCGAGACCCTCCCGGAGGCGGCGCTCGCCGCGCTGGGGCATGCCATCCATGCCTGAACCGCCGGCGCCGGCGCGGCGCCTCGGCCCCTACCGGCTGTTGGACACGGTCGGCGAAGGGGGCATGGGCACCGTGTACCGGGCGCGGGACGAACGGGTCGACCGGATCGTTGCGCTGAAGACACTGCGCGCGGCCGAAGCCGCCGATGAGGAGCAGCGCCAGCGTTTCCGCCGCGAGGCGCAGGCGGTCGCACAACTGGCGCACCCGCACATCGTCGCGGTGCACGAGGTCGGGCGCGACGAGGCCAGCGGGATCGACTACATCGCGATGGAGTACGTCGACGGGCGCTCGCTCGCGCAGTCGGTCGAGAGCGGGGAGCGTGGCGTCGACTTCGCGCTCGCCTGTGCCATCCCGGTCGCATCGGCGCTGGCCGCCGCGCACGCGGCCGGCATCGTCCATCGCGACCTGAAACCCGGCAACGTGCTGCGGGGTGCTCACGGCACGATCAAGCTGCTCGACTTCGGGCTCGCCAAGCGCGCCCCTGCCACAGGCGTCGGCGGCACCGCCACGACGATCGAGGCCGGCTTGCAGACGGCCACCGGCGTGGTGCTCGGTACGCCCGCCTACATGGCGCCCGAACAGATCGAGGGCCGCGCGGTCGATGCGCGGACCGACCTGTTCGCACTCGGGCTGCTGCTGTACGAATTGCTGACGGGCAGGCGGGCCTTCGGCGGCAGCAGCCCGGCAGCGATGCAGGGGGCAATCCTGCGCGACACTCCGGCACCCCTGAACGAGCACTGCCGCGACTGCCCGCCGGCACTGGCCCGCCTGATCGAGCGCTGCCTGGCCAAGGACCCTGCACAGCGGCCGCGTGATGCCGAAGCCGTACTCGGAGAGCTTCAGCGGATTGCCCACGCGTGGCAGCGTCGGCACACGCTCGGGGCACAGCTCTCGCGACCAAGGGTCTGGGGTCCGCTTGCCGCCGCCTCGCTGCTACTGGCCGGCTGGCTGGGGTACGCCCAGTGGCAGGCCCGCGCCGCCGAGGCGCGCCTCAATGCCGGTCTTTCGCAGATCGAGCAGTTGGCGGACGCAGGACGCACGGTCGAAGCCGTGGGGATCCTGCTGGAACTCGAACGCGCCTTCCCGGCCGCCGATAGTCTGCAACCGTGGTGGCGCGACCTGACGATGCCGGATGACCTGGGCACGCAACCACCGGGCGCACGGGTCTGGATGAAGCCTTACGAGACGCCACAGGCACCCTGGATCGAACTCGGCACCGCGGGCGACAGCCCCGCGCGGGTTCCCTTCGGCAACAAGCGCTGGCGCGTGGAGCTGGCGGGGCATGCCCCGCTCGAATTGGCCTCATCCACAGGCCTCCCGCTGGCCAGGCTGACGCCTTC
>JANJUH010000282.1 GCA_024710675.1 Lysobacterales bacterium | reverse complement strand
ACGGACCTACCTCGACCTGCAGGCCGGCTGGGAAACGCCGTGGCAGGGCAGGGTGGTGATTGGCGTCCACAATGCCACCGATCGTGATCCGCCCGTGTCCTACTCGACCTTCGCCAATTCCTTCGACCCGGCCTACCCGATGCCCGGTCGCTTGTGGTTACTGCAGTGGGTGCAGCGCTTCCGCTGAGCGGCGTTGGCGCCGAAGTTGACCACCGCCTGATGCGGGAACGCGCTCCGCGCGCGAAGCGGACCGCCACAAGACCGATTCGCGCCCAAGGGCGCTCCTACGTCGGCCGGGTCGTGGTCGGCGGTGAGCGGCGGAGCGTTCGCCCGGAGGGTAGGAGCGCGCTCGGCGCGCGAATGCCCTTGCCGCGTGGACGGCCTGGTGCCGGGGGCGGTACGGTCCGCGCGCGGGAGACCGCTGTCCGGCAGGTGTCCGCTGCTGTCACCCGGACCCCTGCCAGGATGAGGGAAACATCCCGCAATCAATGACTTGTGGATTTGGCCCGTGAATTGCTTGGAAGGGTCCATCCGACCACCGGTGACCATCATGACCGAACACAAGCCCTGGATCCCGATCATCGTCGCCGGCCTGCTGCTGGGTGTCGTGACGCTGGGTTGGGTGCCGATCGCGGCGATTCTTTTCGACCTGCGCGAGGCCGATGCCGTGGAGGCCGCGTACAGCGCGCTGGAGGCACTGTTCGCCGGCCTGGCCTTTCTCGGCCTGTTGTCCACGATCTGGATGCAGCGATCCGAACTCCGGCTACAACGCTCGGAGCTGGCGCAGACACGCGAAGAAATGCGCCGCCAGGCCGAGGCGCAGGAGAAGAGCGAGCGTGCCTTGCACGCGCAGGCCGAAGCCCTGCAGGTCGAGGCCGAGCGCCAGCAGCGCGCCTACCTGCGCATCACCCTCGTGCCGACCGGCAGCACCAGCTGGGCGCTCGAGATCGTCAACGCCGGTCGCTCGCCCGCCGAAGACGTGCGCCTGTCGGTCGATCGCCCGGTCTGGTTGTGGGGCCGTAACGACGAGCTGCGCTTGCTCGGCCAGTTGCCACTGTTTTCGCGCGGCGGCTTCTCGATTCCGCCGGGATTCACGCTGACCTGGGCGCTACAGGACGGCAAGGTGCTCTCGCACGTCTTCGAGCGCCATGTCGACCAACCGTCCGAGTTTGCGATTACCGCCCGCTATCGCAGCAATGGCGGCAAGGCCTTCGAGGAACAGAGCCGCTTCAGCTTCGACCTGCTGGAAGAGACGGCGGCTGGTGACAAGGATTTCTGGACCCGCCAGGTGGTGCAGGCGCTGCGGGATCTGAAGCCGAAGGAGGCGCAGCGGGTGGCTTGAGGAGTGAGCGCAAAGCCGACGGAGCGGCTTCAAGCCCCTCTCCCAGGCGGGCAGAAAGAGCGTCCGGATGAATCCGGACCCACGGGCTGCGCCGGCTTTGGTGGGTCGGCATTCATGCCGACGCTTTCCCCACTAACCGCCTACCGCTTCACCCTCACGGATCCTTCACCACCAGCAGCCGGATCTCGGTCATGTCCTCGATCGCGTAGCGCACGCCCTCGCGGCCGAGGCCGGAGTCCTTGACGCCACCGTAGGGCATGTTGTCGACGCGCCAGGAGGGCACGTCGCCGATGACGACGCCGCCGACCTCGAGCACATCCCAGGCGCGCATCGCCTTGGACATCGAGTCGGTGAAGATGCCGGCCTGCAGGCCGAAAGTGCTGTCGTTGATACGGCCCAGCACCTCCTCGAAGTCTTCGAAGGGCGCGATCACCGCGACCGGGCCGAAGGCTTCCATGCAGCTCACTTCCAGCTCGGGCCCGGCGTTCTCGATCAGCGTGGCGCGCAGCATCGCGCCCTCGCGGCTGCCGCCGGTGAGGATGCTTGCCCCTGACGCGCGGGCGCGTTCGACCCAGCCGTGCAGGCGCTTGGCCTCACCCTCGGAGATCATCGGGCCGATGAAGGTGTCTTCCTTGCGTGGATCGCCGTGCACCAGCGCGGATACGCGTTCGACCAGCTTGGCCCGCAGGGCTTCGTAGAGCGAGGCGTGGATGTAGATGCGCTGCACGCTGATGCAGCTCTGGCCGGACTGGTAATAGGCGCCGAAGACGATGCGCTCGGCGATGTGATCGAGGCGGTGGCCCTGGTTGGCGTCGACCACGCAGGCGGCGTTACCGCCGAGTTCGAGCACGACCTTCTTCTTGCCGGCGCGTGCCTTCAGGTCCCAGCCCACGCTCGGGCTGCCGGTGAAGGACAGCAGCTTGAAGCGCTCGTCGGTGGTGAAGAGGTCGGCGCCGTCGCGGTGGCAGGGCAGGATCGAGAAGGTGCCCTTGGGCAAATCGGTCTCGGCCAGCACCTCGCCGATGATGATCGCGCCGATCGGCGTGCGGCTGGCCGGCTTCATCACGAAGGGACAGCCGGCGGCGATCGCCGGGGCGATCTTGTGCGCGGCCAGGTTCAGCGGGAAGTTGAAGGGCGAGATCAGCGAGCACGGCCCGATCGGCACGCGCTTCCAGAAGCCGCGGTAGCCCTTCGCGCGCGCGCTGATCTCGAGGTTCATCACCTCGCCGTCGATGCGTACCGCTTCCTCACTGGCCACCTGGAAGGTGTCGATCAGCCGGCTGACTTCGCCGCGCGCATCCTTGATCGGTTTGCCGGCCTCGATGCAGAGCGCGTAGGCCATCTCCTCGAAACGCTCGCGGAAACGCGTCACGCAATGATCGAGCACCGCCTTGCGCTGGTAGGGCCGGAACTCGGCGAAGGCGTGCTGCGATTGCACGGCCGCCTCGATGGCGGCATCGATGGTCTTCGCATCCGCCTGCGCCATGCGCGCGGCAACCTGACCGGTGTACTTGTCGGTGATCTCGAGGTCGGTATTCGCGTAGACCGCCTCGTTGGCGAGGAAATAGGGATAGACGTCGCGGATCATGGCTGGTGTTTCCTCAAGTCGGAACGATGACCTGGATGCCGTCGAAACGGGCGAAATCCCGGTCGAAAGTGGCAACGCGACCACCATGGGCAAGCGCAATCGCCGCAACCAGTGCGTCGGTGCTCAGATTGCCGGCCATCCCGGCTCGGCGCAGCAATCGGGCGAAGGCCGGGAACTGCTCCGGGCCGTCAGCAAGCAGGATCAGGGATTCAGCATTTCCAAGCAGGCGCTCAGCTGCATCCAGCGCCTGCTCGACCGTCAATGGCCGCACCAACAC
>JANJUH010000270.1 GCA_024710675.1 Lysobacterales bacterium | reverse complement strand
AGGGCCGCGGGCAGGACAGCCCGCGGCAATCCTAGTCCGCTTCCGCAGACCTCGCGCCGCCTCCGGGCGGCCTTCTGCGGTATGGGTGGGGGACTGGGCCGAGGCCCTGGACAGGTTCGACTCGTAGGGCAGGATGCCCGGAGAGCGCGAGCACGGCGCGCAGCGCCGCGCGCAGCCCGAAGGGCCGCGGGCAGGACAGCCCGCGGCAATCCTAGTCCGCTTCCGTAGACCTCGCGCCGCCTCCGGGCGGCCTTCTGCGTTATGGCTGGGAGACTAGACGGAGACCGACGACAGGTTCGACCCGGAGCGCAGGATGCGCGGAGGGCGCGAGCACGGCGCGTCAGCGCCGCGCGCAGCCCGCAGGGCGCGGGCCATGGATGGCCCGCGCAATCCCACTCCCTCCGCCATTCCTCAGCGCTTCCGCCTCACCGCCTCCACCCGGGCCACCTGGCAACCCCGCGATTCCAGTGCGGGTGCAGGCAGGAAGTTGCCGGATCCGAGGACCACGTCACGGTGGTCGGAGGAGAACAGCGCCACATCACCGGGATTGCCGCAGATGGCATCGCGGCCGGTGCCGCTGGCCCAGCGGATGGTGTTGAGGGTGGCCAGTTCGTTACAGGCGCCGATGAACTCGACCCGGTATCGGGTGTAGCCGGCCGATCCGTTCGGGCTGGTATCGACCAGCAGGTGGCCGTTGGCCTGGGCGAAGGAGCGGACCCGGCTGGGGCGGAAACAGTGATCGGGCGAGGCCTCGAGATCGAAGCCCTCGATCGGCTTGCGTCCCCCCGGGCCAGCACGAACCAGTTCGCGGGCCTCGCGTCCATCGATACGCAGCAGGCCGGCCACGCGGCAAGTGCGATCGCCGGCGCGCACGAACTCGTTTTCGCCGCCGCAGACCCAGCCGTCGCGGGCAAGCAGGCTGGCGCCGGCACCCTCGAGCGGGCAGGCCGCCTCGAGCCAGAGGCGATGGTAGCTGCCGCGACCGGCGACCAGCAGTTCGACCGGCGACAACTGGCTGACGCCGCGTACCGCGCGGGCATCGATGCAGTGCTCCGAGGGCGCCGGCGCACGCTCGCCGGGCCCGGCGCCGGCAAGCAGGGACAGGGCCAGCAGCAGGTTCAGCATCGTTCTTCTCCGTCAGCCACGCTGGTCTCTAACTTACTGCAAGTCGGTGACCGCTGACATCGGCCTGCCGAGCAGGGCTGCGACGAAAGCGCGACTGCTCTCGGCCAGGGCCGTTGGGGAATAGCCGCCCTCCAGGGCTGCAACCACGGGCACATCGCCGAGTGCGCTCGCCAGTTCGGCAATGCGTTCGCCGATCCAGCCGTAGTCGCTGGCATCCAGCGCGAGATCGGCCAGCGGGTCGAGGCGATGGCCGTCGAAGCCGGCCGAGACCAGGATCAGTTGCGGACGGAAGGCGGCCGCGGCCGGCAGGATGTCGTCCTCCCAGGCTGCGCGAAAGGCGGCTGATCCGGCGCGCGGCGGCAGCGTCAGGTTGTGCACGCTGCGCTCGCGGTCCGCATCCGTCGGCAGACCGGTGCCGGGATAGAGCGGCGATTGGTGGGTCGACGCAAAGAGCACGCGCGGATCGGCGCCGAGGATGTCTTCGGTGCCGTTGCCGTGGTGGACGTCGAAATCGAGTAGCGCCACACGCTGCAGGTGGCGCTCCTCGAGCGCGTGCAGGGCGCCGACAGCGATCGCGTTGTACAGGCAGAAGCCCATCGCCTGACTGCGGGTGGCGTGATGCCCGGGCGGGCGCACCGCGCAGAAGGCTCGGCGTGCAGGCCCCGCCAGCACGGCATCGACGGCGGCGCAGACGGCGCCGGCCGCGCGCGAGGCGGCAGCCAGTGAATGCGGTGATAGCGCCGTGTCCTCGTCGATGCGCGAGTGGCCGGTCGCCGGTGACACCGCACGCAAGCGGGCGAGCATCGCTGGATCGTGGGCGCGCGCCAGGGCGCCATCCGTGGCCAGCGGTGCCTCGCGCCAGTCGAGTTCGGCTGGAAAGGTGCTGCGCAGGGCTTCGAGCACGGCGCGCAGGCGTCCGGGATGCTCGGGATGCCCGGCGCCAGGGTCGTGTCGCAGGCAGTCTTCGTGGGTGTAGACGAGCAGCCGGTGGTCAGCCACGCTGGTCTCGCTGCCAGAGCACCTCGCCTGCACCGCATTCGCGGGCGAGCACGCGCGCGATCACGAAGAGCAGGTCGGACAGGCGATTCAGGTAACGCACCGCCTGCGGACGAACGTCTTCGCTGCGCTCCAGTGTCACCACTTCGCGCTCGGCGCGACGGACGACGGTACGGGCGACGTGGCAATGCGCGGCAGCGGCACCGCCACCGGGCAGGATGAAGTCCTTGAGCGGCGGCAGTGGCTCGTTGAAGGCGTCGAGATCACGTTCGAGCGCATCGATGTCGGCGTCCTGGATCAGCGCCATGCCGGGGATGCAGAGTTCGCCCCCCAGGTCGAAGAGCTGGTGCTGCACTCGCGTCAGGCAGCTACGGATCGCGTCCGGGATGCCGGCTTGCGCCAGCACCATCCCGATCGTGCTGTTGGCCTCGTCGACCGTCCCGTAGGCATTGACGCGCAGGCTGTCCTTGGCCGTGCGCGAGCCGTCGCCAAGCCCGGTCGAGCCGTCGTCGCCGGTGCGGGTGTAGATCTTCGACAGCCGGTTGCCCATGTGGCGCGTCCTCGCAAAACGCTGAGGATAGGCCGGCTGCCGTGAAGATCAGGCCGCGCGGGATGCCATCGCGGCGCCGCTGATGCGCTGGTACATGGCCATGCCACCGAACAGCAGCGTGGCATAGACCGCCATGCCGGCCAGCGTGTACTGGAAGAAGGGGATGGCCGCCGTGTAGCAGGCGATCAGCCCGGCGAGGTCACGGGTGTAGCCGAGGCCACCACCGCTGGCCCAGGTCGCGAAGTTGCTGACCAGGAAGAAGATGGTCGCCGCGAGCAGGCCGTAGCCGCCGACACGCAGCGCGCCGGGCTTGGGCCCCAGGCGCAGGCCCAGCCAGACATTGAAGGCAATCAACCCATAGATCACCGCCATGCCCGAGTGCAGGCCGATGATCAGGTCCGACAGCGCCATCGCGGCCAGCGGGACGATGAAGGCGAGGCGGCGATCGGCCAGCCAGGCGCCGGCGAACAGGCCGATGGCCTCGACGGGCGTAAAGTTCGGCGGATGCGGCAACAGGCGCGAGAGCGCGGCGAGCACGATCAGGGCGATCACCAGCGTCGTGCCTGGCGCGATGCGCTGCACTGCGTCGTTCGACATCGAGCTCTCCGGTCTGTAGGGCTGGGGCAGGTCGAGCATGATGCAAGCTGGGCCACCGATGGGGCAAGTTCGCCCGACCGCCACGTCGGGTCCGTATGATCGCCAGGCGGTGCTTTGGCCGCAGACGGGTCTGGCTGGCGATGAATTCGATGGGACGGGTGAACGAGGGCACGAGGGCACGAGCGCACGGGAAAGCGCGTTCGAGGCCAGCCGCCGCTCTTGCGTGCCCTCGTGCGCTCGTGCCCTCGTGCCCTCCGAATGACCGCTGCGGCGCGCAAGGATCGGGAGCCCGGTCTTGAACGAACTCGAAGCTCCCGTGGACGTCCTGATCGCCGGCGGCGGGCCGGTGGGCCTGTCACTGGCGCTGGCCCTGTCGGGCAGCGGCCTGTCGGTACAGGTCATCGATAGCATGGACGAGGCGCAGGTCGCGGCACTGCCCGACGAACGCCACCTGGCGCTGTCGGAGGTGTCCTGTCGCGCGCTCGAAGCCTTCGGCCTGTGGCCCACGCTCGCTGCCGAGCCGATCCGCGCCCTGCACATCTCCAGTCGCGGCGATTTTGGCAGCCTGCTGTGGCGGGCCGACGAGCAGGGCCTCGGGCGCTTCGGCGCGGTGGCGCGGGCCAAGGCCCTGCTGCAGGGCTTGCGCGCCGCGGTGCGCGCCCGCAGCGATGTGGCCCTGGCGGCGCCGGCCCGGATCGTGGCGGCTGAAGCGGGCGCGGAGGCGGTCACGGTGCGGATCGAGGGCCTGCCGGCGGCCGCCATGGCCGCGCGTCTGCTCGTCATCGCCGATGGCGCCGACTCGGCACTGCGGCGGGCTGCCGGGATAACGGCGACGATCGATGACTACGGCGTCGACGCGATCTGCTGCGCGGTGCGACCCGCGCGCGGGCATGGCGGAACAGCCTACGAGCGCTTCACCCGCAGCGGGCCGGTGGCCTTGCTGCCGCAGGGTGGCGGGCTGTGTGGTGCGGTATTCGTGGTGCCGCGGGGCGATGTGGCGCGGATGGTCAGCCTCGATGAGGCTGCCTACGGCGCCGCCCTGCAGGATGCCTTCGGCTGGCGCCTCGGCGCCTTGCGGGTGGCCGGGCAGCGCGTGTCCTATCCCTTGCGGCGGGTCGCTGCCGACACGCTCGTGGCGCCGCGGCAGGTACTCATCGGCAACGCGGCGCAGGCGGTCCACCCGATCGGCGCTCAGGGCTTCAACCTCGGTATGCGCGATGCTCTCGCCCTGGCCGAGCGCCTGGCCGGCGCAAGGTCCGACCCGGGCGCGCCGGAACTGCTCGCAGAACATGCGGCGGTGCGCCGCCCGGATCGCGATTCGGTGCTGGCCGACACCCATCGGCTCGCGCTGGCGACCACCAGCGGCCTGCCGGGCGCGGGCCTGGCGCGGTCATTGGCCTTGCTGCTGGCGGATCGTGTCGAGCCGGTGCGAGCGCACGTGATCAATGCCGGGATGGGCTTCCGCGGGCGCACGCCCGCACTGGCGAGGCGCGCATGAGGACTCCACGGGACCTGCTCGATGTCGTCGTCGTCGGTGCCGGCATGGTCGGCGCCGCCGCGGCGCTGGCCCTCGATCGCGCCGGGCTCAGGGTGGCGCTGGTCGATGCGCGGGTCGACAGCGCGCCGACGGCAGCCGATCCGGTCGATCTGCGCGTGGTCGCGGTCGCGCCGCACGCCGAGCGCCTGCTCGAGCGGCTGGGTGTCTGGCGCGACATCATCGGGGTGCGCGCCGGACCTTATTGCCGCATGCATGTCGAGGATGCGCTGGGGGGTGCGAGCCTGGATTTTGATGCGGCCGACTACGGCTGGCCGCGTCTCGGACACATCGTCGAGAACCGCCTGGTCGCCGGCGTGCTCAACGCGGCGATCGCGCGCGAGGGCCGCATTCGCGCCGAGATCCCGGCGGCCTTCGCCCGTGCCGAGCCAGCGAGCCACGGCATGCGCGTGCACCTCGCGGATGGCCGGCGTCTCGACACGCGGCTGCTGGTGGGCGCTGACGGCGCCGCCTCGCCGGTGCGCGTCGACGCGCAGATCGGCGTCGATGGCGGCGAGTACGGACAGTCTGCCCTGGTCTGCCACGTCGAGCACGACAGCGCCCACGCCGGCACCGCTTGGCAGCGTTTCCTGCCCTCGGGGCCGCTGGCTTTCCTGCCATTGGCCGATGGGCGCTCCTCGATCGTCTGGACGCTGCCGCTCGCGCGCGCAGGGAAATTGCGTGATGCCGATCCCGAGGTCTTCGAAGCGCAGTTGGCCAAGGCCAGCGACGGTCGGTTCGGCGCGGTGCGACTATGCTCGCCGCGCGCCACGTATCCGCTGCGCCGGCAGATCGCGCAACGCTTCGCCGCGCCGGGCCTGGTGCTGGTCGGCGACGCGGCGCACGTCGTGCATCCGCTGGCGGGGCAGGGCGTCAATCTCGGTTTCGAGGACGTGGCGGCGTTGTTGGCCGTTGTCGAATCCGCCCGCGGCGCACAGCGCGCGTTGTTCGCCGCCACCGACCTTTCCCGTTGGGCGCGCGAGCGTCGTAGCGAAGCGACGCTGGCCGCGCGCGCCTTCGATGGCTTGAACCGCCTCTATGCCATCGCCGATGGGCCGCTGGTGCCGCTGCGCCAGTTCGGACTGGGTCTGGTCGACCGCATCGTCCCCATCAAGCGCAGGCTCGCCGAGCGGGCGGCCGGGATTCGCGCGGGGTAGGCCCTCCAGAGCAGGCCGCAGAGCGTCCGGATGAATCCGGACCCACGTCCCGCCAGGACGTGGTTCCCGGTGGTTCGGGATTCATCCCGACGCTTTTCCGCTCACGGGAACAGCCGGATCACGAAGCCGTCGTGGTCGGACACCCGCACCGGGCTGCGCTCGTTCCTGGCGTCGAAGCCGCTCACCATGATGTCGTCGCCGTACATCAGCACATTGTTCGCCGTACGCTCGAAGATCAGCGGGGCATCAACATTGGCTCGGCCATAGCCGAAACCGGCGAAGGCGGCCTGGGCCGGGGCGTTGAGCAGGGCGTGGTCGAGGACCTGCAGCGCGCGGTCGAAGAAGTAGCTGTAGCGCTCCTCGGCCGGGATCTGCTCGACCGCGCTCGTCAGGTTCGGCTCGACGATGTCGGTGGCCGGGGCGAGCTGGCTGTCCGGCGCGGGGTCGCCGGCGAGCTTCGCGCGGCCCTGGATGATGCCCATGATGTCGACCTGGCCGTCGGTGAACTGGTAGGCGTTGTGGTCGCCGACGACGACCAGCGGTACCGTCGGGTTGGCGGTCTGGAAGGACTGCACGAAGTTCGCGATCGACTGCGCCTGCTCGAGGCGCTTGCGGCACACGCGCTCGCCGGACTGGCCCGGACGGCAGTCGCCGACGCCAATGAAGGAGCGGGTGTGGTTGACGATCACCGAAAAGGGCCGGTTGCCTACGCTGTAGACGGCGTCGAGCCGGTAGGGCGGGCGGTCGTGCAGGCAGGAATCCGGATTGTCGAAGGTAAACAGCTCGTCCTTGCCGAGCTGGGTGGTCGTGAAGCCGGCATTGATGCGACCGCTGCGCACCAGGAAGCCGGAATCGATGCCGCCGACGTCGTTGCCCTCGGCCAGGTGGGCGGTGTAGACCACGGCCGGGTCGTCGAGCGCGATTTCCTGGGCGAGCGCTTCCAGCACGGCCAGGTTTTCGACCTCTTGCACCGCGACCACATCCGGGCTGCGCAGGACCTGGCGGATATAGGCCGACAGCTTGGCCATGCGACGGGCGAACTCGCCCTCTTCGGAGACCTCGCCGCAAGTCGACAGGCTGGTGCAGGTGAAGTTGCCCAGGCAGTTCAGCGCGGCCGGGTTGTTGATGTTGTTGGCCTGGTCGGTGTCGAACAGGCGCAGCATGTTGAGCGAGCCGATCGTCAGCTCGCCGGACGCGGCGGCCGGGACGGCGCGCGGCACCGGCACCGCCTGCGTGATGCTGAGTTGCGTCGGCCACAGCTCGAAATCACCGAAGTCGTAGCCGATCACGCCCTCGGCGGAAAAGCGCGTGCCGCCGGTCAGGGCCCGGTTCGGCAAGCCGAGCTTGTCGGGGTCGAGCTCGAAGGTCTCCGGGTTGCCATCCCAGATCGGGATCGAGGGCGCGATGCCGGCGAAGCCCGGGGTCTTGATGCCGGCCTCGCGGAAGCCACGGACCGGCGCCGCCTGGATCACCGCCTCGGCGATCGGATCGACGGCAAAGCGCTGGCTGGGGGCGGTGACGATGCCGTCGGAGAGGCTGACGCGCATGCCTTCGATGCACTCGAAGTTGGCGAACTCGACGTTGGCATCGGCGTAGCAGGAGGGCGTCGCCAGCAGTGGCGACGGCCGGACGGCATCGAGGATCACCGGCGGCGGCAGCGGCAGCGTGCCGCTGGGTGTGACCACCGGATTGCCCGAGATCTGGGTGAAGTCGAAGAACTCCTGCACCGTGCCGGTGACGTTGACGCGATCGCCGACGGCCACGGTCGGCGCGCTGCCAGTGAACACGAAAATGCCGTTCGAGGTGGCGAGGTTGTTGTCGTCGCGCGCTGCCGGCGTCTGCATGAAAAAGCCATTGGGCGCCAGTGCGGTGACGACGTTGTCTATGGTGGTGACGGTGTTGTCGACGACCGGCGAGGTGTTGCCCTCGCCCTGGATCTGGAAGATCTCGAGCGGATCGTCGTTGAGGATGGTGCCGGTGGCGCTGGCACCGCAGACGAAGGCGTTCTGGATGTCCGACAGGGCGACGTTGAAAGTCTCGTCGTATTCGCCTTCGAGGTCATGATTGACCTCGACCTGCACCGTCGTGCCGCTCTGGCCTTCCGGGATCAGCACGTCATTGAGCGCAGTTGCGGCGTAGTCCGATGCCGCGCTGGCCGTGCCGTCACTGCTGGCCGCGTCGAAGCGCACCCCGCCGGCCGGGGCCGGTGAGCTGAGCGTTACCGGGAAGGCGAAGTTCGTCGTGTTGCCGGGTACGTTGCCTTCGGCCAGTGCCACATCGCCGATCGACAGGATAGGCGAGGATCCGAGCGCGTCGGCGGTGAGCTGGATGTCGTCGATGCCCACCCATTCATCGCTGCCGACCGCATTGGTGGTCATGATGCGGAGCACCACCAGCGGCGCGTTGTCGACCGTGCAGGGCAGGGTGACGTCCACCGGTGTCACCAGGCTCGCCAGCGAAGGGCCGGTGGTCGCGTCGGCGATGTAGGCCGCGGGCACATTGGTGTAATCGCCGCTGCTGCCGATGCGGTAGTGCAGGGCCACCTGCTGGATCGCGTTGTCGGCGCTGCCGTCGATGTCGCGGACGTTGTAGCGCACCCGCAGGTTGCGGCGGCCGCTCATGTTGACGTAGAGCAAGAGATGCGGCGCGTCCGCCGATCCGCTGCCCTGCATCGCGACCACGCGGTCGGCGATGCCGTCGAACTCGGCGACGCCACCGGACGACAGTCCGTTGGGATTCGACTGGTTGGCGATCACGTCGATCGCCGAAACGGCTGCATAGTCGAGGAGCAGGGTCTGCGGGTCCACGCCGGTCGGCGAGGCGCTGTTGATGTCGCCCAGGTAGCCGACGATCCCCGGCACGTTGTTCCAGTTGTCGTTCGCCGTGATCAGCCCGGCATCCGACCAGTCCTGGGCGTAAGGCGGCGCTTGCGGTGTGTCATTGGCGGAAGCCGCGGCGGCCAATGCGAGACCCACGGCGAGGGCGGAAGGACGGAGTTGGCGCATGGCTGGCCTCTGGCGATCGCGGCAAGTCGACGATTGTAGGGTGAGCGCGATGGCATCGATGTGACCATCTGAACCCCCGCGCGGTGGCATGCTACGCACCCCATTGTCACCCGCCTATCCACCATGACCGCCGCGACCACGCTCGCCGACTTCACCCTGCCCGGCATCGATGGCTGGGATTTGCCGCTCGATCGGTTCGCCGGCGAGGTCGTGCTGATCGTCAACGTGGCCAGCCAGTGCGGCCTCACCCCGCAATACGCGGGCCTCGAGGAGTTGTTTCGCCAGTACAACGATCGCGGATTCCAGATCATCGGCGTGCCCTGCAACCAGTTCGCCGGGCAGGAACCGGGCTCGGAAGCCGAGATCCAGCAGTTCTGCACGGTCAAGTACGACGTCACCTTCCCGATGTCCGCCAAGGTCGAGGTCAATGGCCCAGGCCGGCATCCGCTCTACGACTGGCTCATAGGCCCGTCCTCGTTGGCGCCCGGCGATATCCAGTGGAACTTCGAGAAATTCCTGGTCGGCCGCGACGGCAAGCTCATCGCCCGCTTTCCGCCCACCGTGGCGCCGGACGATCCGAAGTTGCAGCAGGCGATCGAGAAGGCGCTGGCGGGGTGATGTAGGAGCGCCCTCGGGCGCGATCGGGTTCGCGGCAAGTCCGATCGCGCGCAGAGCGCGCTCCTACGGTCGGCAGCTCACGGCTCTGCCGTCTTCCCCTTGAAATCGCACAGATCCCGGATCGGGCACTCCGGGCACTTGGGCTTGCGCGCCTGGCACACGTAGCGGCCGTGCAGGATCAGCCAGTGGTGGGCATCGCGCTTGAACTCGGCTGGCACGACTTTTTCGAGGCGTGTCTCGACGGCACGCACGTCCTTGCCCGGCGCCAGCCCGGTGCGGTTGGAAACGCGGAAGATGTGGGTGTCGACGGCGATCGTTGGCAGGCCGAAGGCGGTGTTGAGCACCACGTTCGCGGTCTTGCGACCGACGCCGGGCAGCGCCTCCAGCGCTTCGCGCTCACGTGGCACCTCGCCGCCATGCCGGTCGAGCAGCAGCCGGCACAGCGCGTGCACGTTCTTCGCCTTGGTCTGGTACAGGCCGATGGTCTTGATGTAGCCCGCGAGGCCCTCCACGCCAAGCGCCCACATGGCCTCGGGGGTCGGCGCCACCGGGAAGAGCTTGCGCGTCGCCTTGTTGACGCCGACGTCGGTGGCCTGGGCCGACAGCACCACCGCGACCAGGAGCTGGAAGGGCGTGGCGTACTCGAGTTCGGTCCTCGGCTCGGGGTTCAGTGACCGCAGGCGCTCGAAGATCTGGCGGCGCTTGTCGTTGTTCATCCCGCCTCCCGCGGCGTAGAGTCCGGCCCCACGCCGGTTGCGCGCCCATGATCCCAGATGATCATGCCGCAGCCATCCCTCATCGAACCGACCAGGAAGTGCGCCATGACCCAGCTCACCGCCGTGATTGCCACCGCCCGTGGCGACATCCGGATCCGCCTTGCCACCGATGGCGCGCCGAAGACGGTGGCCAATTTCGTCAACCTCGCCAAGCGCGGCTTCTACGACGGGCTCACCTTCCACCGCGTGATCCCCGATTTCATGATCCAGGGCGGCTGCCCGCTCGGCACCGGTACCGGCGGCCCCGGCTACCGCTTCGGCGACGAGTTCGGGCCGGGCCTGAAGCACTCCGGTCCCGGCAAGCTGTCGATGGCCAACGCCGGTCCCGGCACCAATGGCAGCCAGTTCTTCATCACCCACGTCGCCACCCCGTGGCTCGACGGCAAGCACAGCGTGTTCGGCGAAGTGCTGGTCGGGCAGAATGTCGTCGATTCGATCCGCGCCGGTGATCGCATCGGTTCGATCACGATCGAGGGTGATGCCGACGGTTTCCTCGCCGACCCGCGCGTTGCCGCGTCGGTGGCGGAGTGGAACAAGGTGCTGGATTCGCGGCGCTGAGCGGCTTCCTGTCACGCGGGGAGCCCCGGCCTGATGTAGGAGCGCCCTTGTGGCGCGACTTCGAGTCCGAAAGCTCGCGCGCCAAGCGCGTTCCTACATCGGCCTTCGCGGGTTGATGGCGCCCGCTGACCCATTGGCGTGTCACCCCTGAACGTTTCCCGAGAGCCCCATGAGCATCAAGAGCGACCACTGGATCCGGCGCATGGCCGCGCAGGGCATGATCGAGCCCTTCGCGCCAGAGCAGGTGCGTCACGCGGCCGACGGCAGCCGCATCGTCAGCTACGGCACCTCGAGCTACGGCTACGACGTGCGCTGCGCCGACGAGTTCAAGATCTTCACCAACATCAACTCGACGATCGTCGATCCCAAGCACTTCGACGCGCGCAGCTTCGTCGATGTGAAGGGCCCCGAGTGCATCATCCCGCCGAATTCCTTCGCGCTGGCGCGCACGGTCGAGTACTTCCGGATCCCGCGCAGCGTGCTGACGGTGTGCCTCGGCAAGAGCACCTACGCGCGCTGCGGGATCATCGTCAACGTGACGCCGCTCGAGCCCGAGTGGGAGGGCCATGTGACGCTCGAGTTCTCCAACACCACCCCGCTTCCGGCGCGCATCTACGCCAACGAAGGCGTCGCGCAGATGCTGTTTTTCGAGTCCGACGAGGTCTGTGCCACCTCCTATCGTGACCGTGGCGGCAAGTACCAGGGACAGGTCGGGGTGACCTTGCCCAAGACTTGAGATGGCGAGGTCGCCCGGAAGGAAACTCGTCACCCAGCACGGTCTGGCTTGCCGTATTCTCCGCGGCCAAGCCTGCGATCCCGCCGGTTTTCGTGCATCCGGGGAACCAAATCGATGAAGCGCACAATGATCGGGGCCTTGGCTCTCGTCTTGCCGGGCCTCGTGTCGGCCCAGGTGTCCCTCACCAACCTGGGCACTCCGTACACCCAGGATTTCGACACGCTGGTGACCAGCGGCAACACGACCTGGACCAACAACTCGACCGTCCCGGGTTGGTTCCATGCCCGCACGGGGAATGGCACGGCGATCGTGGCCAACGACGGCGCCAGCAACGCAGGCAACCTCTATAGCTACGGTACCGGAACCAACGCCGACCGGGCACTCGGCTCGCTCGGCTCCGGTAATGCCGCCGCCGGCAACTTTTTCTGGGGCGTGCGCCTGCAGAACAACTCCGGTGTGACCATCTCGAGCTTGCGCGTTTCCTACGTCGGTGAGCAGTGGCGGAACAGTGCGGCCGCGGGGCAGGCGGTGGGCTTTTCCTACTTGGTGGGCGCGCCCGCAGTCACTGGCAGCCTTGCCGAATTCCTGTTGGTCGGAACTCCGGTCCCTGAGCTCAATTTTGTCTCTCCGGTGACCGGCGGTACGGCAGGCGCGCTGGATGGCAATGCGGCGCCGAACCGGGTGGCCATCAGCCACACGATCACGGGAATCAACATCCCGCCGGGCTCCGAAGTCATGCTGCGCTGGGAGGATCCTGATCACACCGGGGCAGACCACGGCCTGGCGATCGATCAGGTCAACATCGAAGCCGGCACGCCCTTCACGCTGACCACCAATTCTCCGCAGTTGGTCAACGCCGTGGTGGGGCAATCCACGCCGATTCCGATCGTTGCGACGGTGACCAACCCCTCGGGCGGCACGTACGACGTGGCTGTGGCGGCCAATATCGGCAATGCGGCGATCTCCTCTGCGGGGATCAACTTGTGGGGCGGCTCCCCTCCCGGCAGTTTTCCGTTCACCCGCACCTGCACACCCCCGCAACGCGGCCAGTTTTCTCTGGTGAATTCCATCACGGCAACGCAGACCAGCGGCGTGGTGGTGGGCACCAACCCGCAGACGGCCAACAATGTCACATGGGCATGCCAGACCCCGTCCGACCTGACGCTGGCGATCAGTGACGGGGGAGTGACGGTGGCCCCCGGCAGCCCGGTGACTTATGCCTTCGACTACACCCAGGTCTCGCCGCAGTTCACCGAGGGCGTGGTGATCTCGACGACGGTGCCGGTGGGAACGACGTTCAGTTCGATGGGCAGCACAGCGGGCTGGTCCTGCGCGGACGGCGCGCCTGCCGGCACAGCATGTACCTTCAGTGTCGGCAACGTCGCAGCCGCACCCGTTGGCGGCACGGTCAACTTCCGCGCCAACGTGCTTCCCACCGCGAGCGCTCCCGTTTCCATCTCCGGCAGCATCGCCGACGACGGGGTGGGGGGCACCGACCTGACCCCAGCCAACAATGCCGCGAGCGATACGACACCTCTCTTGGTCCAGGCGGATCTCTCGACGACTCTGACGGATACCCCCAATCCGGTGATCGCCGGCAACAACCTGAGTTACACCGCCACCGGCACCAACAACGGCCCAGGCGATGCCAATGACGTCGCCCTGAGCCTGCCCTTGCCGATTCCGGCGACCTTTGTGTCGGTGACCCCGAGCGCAGGTGGGGTGTGCACGTCGCCGGTGGTGGGCGCCAACGGCACGGTGGGCTGTGTGTGGGCGGGTGTCACCGCCAACGGTGCGGCGCGGACGATGATCGTGGTGGTGAATGTCCCGGCCTCGACGGCCGCGGGCACCACGCTGAATGCGCAGATGAACGGTACAACGACGACGTCCGATCCGCAGTCGGCGAACAACAGCGCAACGGCGGGAACCGGCGTGATCACGAACGCCGATGTCTCGATCACCCTGACCGACGCTCCCGATCCGATCACGGCCGGCGGTGCGACCAACGTCGTCTATACGGCGACGCTGACCAATGGCGGCGTGTCTGACGCGCAGAACGCGCGCTTCTCGCTGCCGATTCCGGCCGGAACCGTGTTTGTCTCGGCTGCGCCGAGTGCCGGTGGTGCCTGCACCAACGTCAGCCCGATCACCTGTACCTGGGCCGGCGCCACGGCGCCTGCCGGCGTGCGCAGCGCGACGATCAGCGTCTCGATCCCGGCGGCGACACCGGCCGGCCCGATCACGGCGACGGCGACGGCGACGAGCGACACCACCGATCCAGCGGCAGGCAACAACGCAGCCAGCACGACGACAACCGTGGCGGTCTCCGCTGACCTGTCGATGGCCCTGACCGATGCCCCGGATCCGGTCACCGCCGGCGGTGCGACCAACCTCGTCTACACGGCGACGCTGAGCAATGGCGGCCTCTCGGATGCGCAGAACGCGCGCTTCTCGCTGCCGATTCCGGCCGGCACCGTGTTCGTCTCTGCCACGCCGAGCGCGGGCGGCAGCTGCACCGCGGTGAGCCCGATCACCTGTACCTGGGCGGGCGCCACGGCGCCTGCCGGCGTGCGCAGCGCGACGATCGCGGTGT
>JANJUH010000227.1 GCA_024710675.1 Lysobacterales bacterium | reverse complement strand
GTCTGCTGGGGCGGCGGGGCCCGTAGCGTGGGTTGCGCCGAAGGCGCTACCCGCGTGGCTCCGCGGCAAGCACGCGCGTAGCCCGCCTGCGGCGGTCAACGCGGGCTACAAGGGCGTTCACCGGCCTTGCTGCGGAAGCTTGAAGAGCGTCCGGATAAATCCGGACCCACCACAGCGCCGCCCACCCATGGGCGCCTGGCACCCGTGGGTCGGCATTCATTCCGACGCTCCTGCCACTCACCACTCACCACTCACCACTCACCACTCACCACTTACGGCTTTACCCCACCTTGCCCGCCTTCCACGAATCCACGTAGCCCTTCCACTCGATGCTCTCGGCGGCCTCGCTGACCAGAAGCTCGTCGCGGGTGTCGATCATCACCGCGTATTCGTCGGTGGCCGGCTTGGTCTGTTCGAGCATCCGCGACAGCGCCTTCGGATGCGGGCCGTGGGTGAAGCCGCAGGGGTGCAGCGTGATCATCCCGGGGTGGATGTTGTCGCGGCTGAAGAAATCGCCGCGGTGGTAGAAGATGACTTCGTCGTAGTCGTCGTTGTTGTGGAAGAAGGGGATCTTGATCGCGCCGGGATCGGTCTCGAAGGGCCGCGGCACGAAGGTGCAGATCACGAAGCGGTTGGCGACGAAGGTGGTGTGGGCACTCGGTGGCAGGTGGTAGCGGTGGCTCATCAGCGGACGGATGTCCTTGACGTTGATCCGCACCGGGAACAGGTCACCATGCCAGCCCACCGCATCGAGCGGGTTGAAGGGGAAGGTGATCGTGGTCAGCTGGTTGCGGCGCTTGACGACCACGCGCCACTCGCCGGCTTCCTGGCGCTTGAACAGCTCGTCGATCGCCGGCGCATCGAGCATCGCGGGGTCGAAGATCGCATGCGGGCCCACCAGGCCCTTGTCCGGCAGCATGTAGCTCGAGTTGGTTGCCTCGATCAGCAGGAGGTCGAGCGGGCTCGTCACCTCGAGCCGCCAGCTCGTCGAGCGCGGCAGCATCACATAGTCGCCGGCCTCGATCGCCAGGTGCCCGTAGTCGCAATACAGGTGCCCGGAGCCGTTGTGCACGAACAGCATCTCGTCGCCGTCGGCATTGCGCACCAGGTGGTCCATCGACTGCTCGCAACGCCACGATCGGATGCGTGTGTGCGCGTTGTGGAACAGCTCGTGGGCCCGCCAGGGCGTATGACCGTGGCCGGGAAACTTCGTCGAGTCGAAGGCGCGCGGACGCAAGGGACCCTCGAAGCTGGTCCACGCCGTCGGTGGATTCGGGTGGTACATGTGGCAGGCCGGGCCGAAGAAGCCCTCCTTGCCCATTTCGCGCTCGTAGGTGCCCGGCGGCAGGTCGCAATGGGCCTGGCGCGAGGCCTTGCCCTCGACGCGGGAGACGGTGATCCACTTCTTGGACATGGGAACGAACTCCGGTTAGCCGAAGGCGGCCAGGCGACTCACAGCACCCCGCGCTTCATCTGGTCGCGCTCGATCGACTCGAACAGGGCCTGGAAGTTGCCTTCGCCGAAGCCTTCATTGCCCTTGCGCTGGATGATCTCGAAGAAGATCGGGCCGATCTGGTTCTCGGTGAAGATCTGCAGCAGCAGCTTCTTCTTGGTCTCCGGATCGGCGTCGATCAGGATCTTCAGCTCGCGCATCTTCGCCACGTTCTCGCCGTGGTTGGGGATGCGCTGGTCGATCACCTCGTAGTAGGTGTCGGGCGTGTTGAGGAAGGTCATGCCCTGCGCGCGCATGGCCTCGATCGTCGCGTAGATGTCGTCGGTGAAACAGGCGATGTGCTGGATGCCCTCGCCGTGGTACTGGTCGAGGTACTCGTTGATCTGGCTCTTCGGATCCGAGGACTCGTTCAGCGGGATGCGCACGATGCCGTCGGGCGCGGTCATGGCCTTCGACACGAGGCCGGTCTTGACGCCCTTGATGTCGAAGTAGCGGATCTCGCGGAAGCCGAACAGGCGCTCGTAGTAGGTCGCCCACTTCTCCATGTTGCCGAAGTAGAGGTTGTGGGTCAGGTGGTCGATGAAGGTGAGGCCAAAACCCACCGGCTCGCGGTCGACGTCGTCGAAGAAGCGGAAGTCGAGCGCATAGGGTTCGACGCCGTCGGTGATCAGGTACAGCATGCAGTCGCCGATGCCCTTGATCACCGGCGCATCGACCGCGCGGGTCTCGGGCTTCTGCGCGAAGGGCTCGGCGCCGCGCTCGACGACCTGCGCAAAGACCTCCTCGCCATCCTCGACACGGATCGCAAAACCGCAGGCGCAAGGACCGTGCTGCGCCGCGAAGTCGGCAGCGAAGGAGCCCGGCTCCTCGTTGACCAGGAAGTTGACGCCGCCCTGGCGGTACAGCGTGATGGCCTTGCTCGCGTGGCGCGCGACGGCGGTGAAGCCCATGCGCTTGAACAGGCCATGCAGCAGCGCCGGATCGGGCGCGGCGAACTCGACGAACTCGAAGCCATTGATGCCGAGCGGATTGGGCATGCCGGTCGGCGTCGCTGCGGTGGCGGTGGTGGCGCTCATCGGTGGCTCCCGTAAATCGACGTCTGGTGCGCGGATTATAGTTTCAAACGAAACTTTCGTTGGGTCGTGTCAGGGCACGGCACCCCAGGGCGGCGGTGGCGGATCGATCGGGCGCGACAGGTCGAACTCGACGCGGAACAAGCGTCCCGGGCGTGCCAGTTCGTAGACGTAGCGCTTGCCCGGCTCGATCTCGATGGCCCACACATTCGGCACCGAGACTGCACGATCCTCGGCGATGAACAATTCCTTCGTGCGCGCGTCGGCCGGGAATTCCTGGCGCGTCGCGCTGCCGGCCGTCGTGGTCTGGCCACCGTAGAGCGTCAGCACATCGGGGCTGCCGTCCTCGTGGCGATGGTCGTGCGCGAGCGCGAGACCGTCGGCGAGCACGCTGATCACCCAGGTACGCGAGCGGTCGTCGCCGACATGGAAAGGCACGCGGATCACGTGCTCTCCGCATTCGCGCACATGCATCACCATGGTCTTGCCGGCGAAGGGATCGGCCGGATCCTCCGGTGTGTTGGCGACGATGCGACCGGCGAAGGCCTGACCGCACACATCGCGCAGGGCGGCGACGAAGTCGTCGCGTGGCCGCGCTTGTACGGGTACCGACAACGCCACAAGCAACAAGCCGGTCCCGATCAGCGTGGGGAATCTGCCGGTCACACTCATCGTTGTCTCTCCCGGTTCGCGAGGATGCAGCATAGGCGCTGCTGCGGCGCAGGATTGCGAAGGCGCTGTCGTGGCGATAGTTTCAATCGTAACGGTCGCAGCAGCGCGGGAGGGGCGGATGGCCGAATCACCACCATCCGGCGTACGCGCCGGCGGTCGATGCGCCCGCCGCAAAGGGCCAATGCTCGAACTCGAGCGCTTCCTGCCCTATCGCTTGTCGATCCTGTCGAACACGATCAGCCAGGCCATCGCCACGCTCTACGGCGAGCGCTTCCAGCTCAACGTGACCCAGTGGCGCGTCCTCGCCGTGCTCGGGCGCTACCCGGACCTGTCGGCCGTCGAACTCGCCGAGCGCACGCGCATGGACAAGGTGGCGGTCAGCCGCGCGGTCAACGAGCTGCTGGCGACGGATCGGTTGGTCCGCGTCACCGCCCCGGACGACCGCCGCCGTTCGGTGCTGAACCTCAGCGCCGCCGGCCGCGCGGTCTACGAGGAAGTCGCCCCGCTGGCGCTGGCCTGCGAGGCGCGGCTGCTGTCGGCGCTGTCGGCCAGCGAGCGCGCGACGCTCGAACGCATTCTCGACAAGCTCACCACCGCGGGCGTCGGTCTGCTGCTGACGGGCAAGGATCTGGGGATGAGGCCGTAACCGTAGGAGCGCCCTTGGGCGCGACAAGATTGCGGTGAGGCGGCTTCGCGCCCAGAGGGCGCTCCTGCGGTAGGAGCGCCCTTGGGCGCGAATCGTTCCGACGGCTGAGTCTTTCGCGCGCAGAGCGCGCTCCTACTTCACCCCATGCATCAGCCGGTTGATCAGCGGCGCGGCCAGGAAGTACACGGCGGCGATGACGATGCCGATCGTGAACAGCTGCATGAAGACTTCCGAGTACTGCGCGAGTGAACCGGCAGCCTCGCCGTGGCCACTGCCACCGGCGGTCGCGATCGCGGCGATGCGGCCGGCGACGAAGTTGGCCATCGCGATCGACAGGAACCAGCCGCCCATCGCCAGACCGGTCTCGTGCGGACGCGCCAGCTTGGTCACCATCGCCAGACCGATCGGCGACAGACACAGCTCGCCCATGGTGTGGATGAGGTAAGTCAGCGTCAACCAGGTCCAGCTGATCTTGCCGTTCTCGCCCACCGTGTACTCGATCGCGAAGACCAGCACGTAGAAACCGACGGCGGCGCCGATCAGGCCGTAGCCGAACTTGCGCGGGATCGAGGGGTTCCAGTTGGCGCGGTCGAGCGCCGGCCACATCGCGGCAAAGACCGGCGCCAGCAGGATGATGAAGATCGGGTTGATCGACTGGAAGGCGGTGAAGTGGACTTCGTAGCCGAAGATCGTCGGCATGTTCACGAAGTCGCGGGCGAGGAAGTTCAGTGAGGAACCGGCCTGCTCGAACAGCGCCCAGAACAGGATGTTGGCGGCGAACAGGATCATCATCGCGATGTAGCGGTGCAACTGCGCCTTGTCACCGCTCTGGATGCCGCTCCAGATGAAGTAGGCCACCAGCGCCAGCATCATCACGATCAGCAAGCCACCGAGCACATCACTCTGGCTCAGCAGGAAGTACACCGGCACCACCAGCAGCGCCGCACCGACGATGACCTGGACCATCGACTTCTTGCCGTCGCGATCGGCGGGCGCGGTGCCGACATGGCCCAGCCAGTGCTTGACGATCTGGAAGACGACGAGGCCGAGGATCATGCCCATGCCGGCGGTGAAGAAGCCCCAGCGATAACCGTAGACGGCGCCGACCCAGGTGCCGCAGACGATCGGCGCCAGCAGCGCGCCGGCGTTGATGCCCATGTAGAAGATCGTGAAGCCCGAATCGCGCCGGGCGTCGCCGGGTGCGTAGAGCTTGCCGACCATCGTCGAGATGTTCGGCTTGAACAGGCCGTTGCCGACGACGACGACGGCCAGGCCGAGCAGGAAGGTCGTGAGATCCGGGGCCATCAGCATGAACATGCCGATCGCCATCAGCACGCCGCCCAACATGATCGAGCGCTGGTAGCCCAAGATGCGGTCGGCGATGTAGCCGCCGAGGATGCCGGTCATGTACACCATCGCGGTGTAGCCGCCGTAGGTCTTGCTGGCTTCGGATGCGGCGTTCTCGCCCATGTGGGAGAAGAAGGCGGCGGCGACATGCACGGCGAGGATCGCGCGCATGCCGTAGTACATGAAGCGTTCCCAGAACTCGGTGCCGAAAAGGTTCCACAGGGCGCGTGGATGGCCCAGGAACTCGCCCGGCGGCGGCGGCACGAAGGCGCCGTTGCTGTTCGCACTCATATCTGACTCCCCGATCGGATTGGACGACGCACGGCCCCGTGCGCGGCCGCGCAGGTCTAGCGGAGTCCGCGGGCCACGTCAAACTTTTGTCTAGGGCAGTCGGGCGGGGCTGGGGACTGGGGGCTGGGGCGAGTGCGCAGAAGGCGGGTGGGAACGGGTAGCGTGGGTTGCGCCGCAGGCGCTACCCGCGTGTGGACTGACGGCACAATGACCCCGCGTAGTCCGCCAGCGGCGGCCAACGCGGGCTACGGTGCTCAATACGCATCGTCGCCGGGCTCGCGCGCGACCACGCCCAGCAATTCGTCGATCAGCGCGCTGGCGCCGATGCGGAAACGCGCCGGCACCACACGCTCGGCACCGTAGAGTTCGCTGGCGATCGCGAGGTAGCGCTCGGCGTCGGCCAGCGTGCGCACGCCACCGGAGACCTTGAGCCCGACCTTGCCGCCGGTGGCGCGTATGGCGTCGGCGAACACCCGCACCGCGGCCTCGGTGGCGCCGCCGGCCGGATGCTTGCCGGTCGAGGTCTTCAGGAAATCGGCGCCGGAAGCAATGCCGAGATCGCATGCAGCACGCAGGCTGTCCGCATCCGGGAAGGCCGCCGATTCGAGGATCAGCTTCACAGGCGCGTGGCCGCGAGTGCGCGCGGCGACGGCTGTCACGACGGCGCGCGCTGTTTCCGCGCGACCCTCGAGGAAAGCGCTATACGGGAACACCAGGTCGATCTCGTCGGCCCCGGCCGCCAGCGCCCGCCGCGTCTCGCGCTCGGCGCGCGCCGGGTCGTCCGCGCCCTCGGGAAAGTTCACCACGGTGGCGACGCGCACCTCCGGGATGCCCTCGCGCATCAGGCTCATCCGCGCGGGGATGATCAGTTCCGGGTAGACACAGAGCGCAGCCGGCTTGCCCAGCTCGCTCTTCGCCTTGCGTGCGAGCGCAGCGACCGTGGCGGGCGTGTCGTCCTCGCCGAGCGTGGTCAGGTCGAGGCAGGCGAGGGCGATGCGGGCTGGGGACATGGGGGGCGTGAGTGGTAGTTGGTGAGTGGTAAGTCGTACGTGGTTAACGGTGAGGCGAGTGGTTAAATCCCCCTCTCCCCCGCCCCTCTCCCACGAGGGGAGAGGGGAGCAAAGCGGCGAGCGCTTGAAGCCCCTCTCCCCTCGTGGGAGAGGGGTTGGGGATAGGGGGCAAAGCGGCCTTCCTGTGCTCCGCCGGAACACCACAACGGCGGCCGCTGGCATTGCCGGCGAAAGCCGCAATCCAGGGCGATGCACGCACCGCGGCCTTGACGCCACCCTCCGAACGATACCCCTACACTCACCCGCATGCCGCTGCACTTCGACAACCGCTTCGTCGCCGAACTACCCGGAGACGGCAATCCCGACCCGCGCACGCGCCAGGTGACGGGCGCCTTGTGGTCGCCGACCGCGCCGACGCCGGTGGCGGCGCCGCGGCTGCTGGCGGTGGTGCCGGAGCTGGCGCGTGCGATCGGTTTCGAGCCCTCCGACTGGGCGTCCGAGGACTTCGCCCGCGTCTTCGCCGGCAACGCCTACTTCGAGGGCATGCAGCCCTACGCGACGGCTTATGGCGGCCACCAGTTCGGGCATTGGGCGGGTCAGCTCGGCGATGGCCGCGCGATTGCCCTCGGCGAGGTGGTCGGCGCCGATGGCCAGCGCCACGAACTGCAGCTCAAGGGCGCCGGCCGCACGCCGTACTCGCGCCATGCCGATGGCCGCGCGGTGTTGCGCTCGTCCCTGCGCGAGTTCGTCTGCAGCGAGGCGATGCACGCGCTCGGCGTGCCGACCACACGCGCGCTGTGCCTCGTCGCCACCGGAGAGGATGTGGTCCGTGACATGTTCTACGACGGCCACCCCAAAGCCGAGCCGGGTGCCATCGTCTGCCGCGTCGCGCCCTCCTTCCTGCGCTTCGGGCACTACGAGTTGCCGGCCTCGCGCGGCGATTCCACGCTGCTCGAGCGGCTGATCGACTTCACGCTGGCGCGCGACTATCCACAGCTGACGGGTAGCACCGAGCAGCGCCGGGGCGCCTGGTTCATCGAGCTCTGCGAGCGCACCGCGCGCCTCGTCGCGCATTGGATGCGGGTCGGGTTCGTGCATGGGGTGATGAACACCGACAACCTGTCGATCCTGGGCCTGACCATCGACTACGGCCCCTACGGCTGGCTCGAGCCCTACGAGCCCGAGTGGACGCCGAACACCACCGATGCGCAGGGCCGCCGCTACTGCTTCGGTCGCCAGCCGGCTATCGCGCAATGGAACCTCGAGGTGCTCGCCGGCGCGCTGGCGACCGTCATGCCCGACCGCACACCGCTGCACGAAGGCATCGCCCGCTTCGGCGCGGTCTTCGGAAGCGAGCACCTCGCGATGACCGGCGCCAAGCTCGGAATCGCATCCGCGAGCGAGGACGATCTGCCGCTGATGCGCGAGTGGTTCGCGGTGCTGGGTGCGGCCGAGCTCGACTACCTGCAGGCCTTCCGCCGCCTGGCGCAGGCGCCGGAGGCCGACGACCCGGTCGCGCTGCTGGCACCCGCCAGTTATGCACCCGCACGTTTCGCGGCGAACGCCTCGGCGCTGCGCACCTGGCTCGAGGGCTACCATGCGCGCCTCGTCCGCGACGGCCGTCCGGCGGCCGAACGGCGGGCCGTGATGGACGCCGTCAACCCGCTCTACGCGCCGCGCAACTGGCTGGCGCAGCAGGCCATCGACGCCGCCGAGCGTGGCGACACGGGCGAACTGGACCTGCTGATGGACACGCTGCGCGATCCCTATCGCGCACAGCCCGGCCGCGAGCGCTTTGCCGCCCTGCGACCCGAGTGGGCGCGCGAGCGGGCGGGCTGTTCGATGCTCTCGTGCAGTTCTTAACCTGAACGGCATCGCACCGCGCGCACTTTCTGCGCTAGTTGAGTCAAACATATGCCTCATTACAAGCAAGATCAGTTGCAATTCGCCAGTTTTTTTTAGCGTTGCGGCGCCCGCCGTCCGGGGGCTGTCTTCACAGAATTTGGAGGAATCGATTGATGGGTTTCTTGCGTGTAAGTCTTCTTGCTTCAGTCACGGCGTTGTTCATCTCGCCTGGCCTGTGTGCCACCACTTGGTGTCCGTCCAAGGAATCCGATAAGGGTCGGGTATTGGTCACCTATCCGTCGGATGGCAATCAGGGCATCTTGAGCCAGATGATCAGCTTCACCGCAGCCTACGGGTCGGAATGTGCACCACCGACCGGGCTGGGTGAAGGTGAAGACGACGTTCCGCCGATTCAGGGACCTCCCAGCATCGGAACCTATGCGCCGGGTTCCGAAGTCCTGGTGCAAGGTCCCTGGTACGACATTCCAGGCACCACCAACGAACAAACCCGTCGTAGCGAGCGATACCGAAGGTCCAATTCGGGTGGCTGCACCTGGGCTACGTGCGTCAACGGCGACTGGGATCGCCTCGAGATGCACGTCGAAAGGCGAACACGCCCAGGCGGCCTCGGTGGCGGAGACGACACCTCCGATAAATGAGTTCGTTTCTGCACAGAAACGGCAAGCACTTGAGCGCACTAACGCCGACGGAGCGAGTCATCGCTCCGTCGGCCTTCTCTAAAGCTCCCCCTGCCCCGGTTGATATTGCACGGCGAGTGCACCGTAGTGCAGCGATCCTCGGCCTGACGATGCGGAGACACCCCAAGGTCCCCGCCAGCGAAATGGCGCGGGGCGTTTCCCGGTCTACATCGCATGCACCCGAGCACTGCTGCAATGCACGCGCAGACGAGGAACCCACCATGCACCGACGCAAGATGATCACGGCGGCGCTCGGCGCCGCCACGCTGGGAGGCACGACGATGGCCCTGTGGAGCAAGCGCGGCGAGGCCGCGGATCAGCGTTTCGAGTTCGAGCTGAGCGAGGAGCAGTGGCGGAAGCGTTTGTCGCCTGCAGCTTTCTACGTGCTGCGCGAACACGGCACCGAGCGCGCCGGCTCGAGCCCGCTCGATCGCGAGAAGCGCGCCGGCACCTTCCACTGCGCCGGTTGCGACCTGCCGCTGTTCTCCTCGGCCGCCAAGTTCGATTCCGGCACCGGCTGGCCGAGCTTCTACGAGCCGTTGCCCGATGCGATCGGCACGCGCGAAGACCGCGGCTGGTTCATGGTCCGCACCGAGGTGCATTGCCGGCGCTGTGGTGGCCACCTCGGCCATGTGTTTGACGATGGCCCGAAGCCGACCGGGCTGCGCTATTGCATGAATGGCGTGGCGATGCGCTTTGTGGCGGCGGAGGGTTGAGGCGGGTGATCGCGCGCAGAGCGTGATCGGGTTTGCGGCCAGTTCCTTTCGCGCGCAGAGCGCGCTCCTACGGGTGCGCGGCGGGCCCCCGGCTCTGGTAGGAGCGCCCTTGGGCGCGAAAAGGTCGTGCGGCCAGCTCCATCGCGCCCGAGGGCGCTCCTACGGCGAGGGTCGTTTGCCCTCTTGTCCGGCGAGTGTGCGCAGCGCCCTCTGCCACGCGATCGCCGGCCCCCAGCGGCCGAGCAGCCGCAGCCGCGCCGGCAGGCGCGAAAGATCCACACGCTGGACGAGGGCAAACACCAGCCAGCCGATCGCCAGCGCGCGCAGGGCGATGTAGACGAGCTGCTCGGCCGGGCGCCCGGCCAATGCCAGTACTGCGAGCACGGTCACCAGCGGCACCCACAGCAGCGGCCGGGTGAGTTCGCGGGCGCCGCGGCGGAAGGCTTCGCGCCAGCTACTGGCAGCGCTGCCGGTCAACGCGACACTCAAGCGGCCAGGCTCGATGCGCAAGGCCTGCTGGCGCTGCCGCCACGCCAGCACGGTGCCGCTGGCGACGGTTCCGGCATGCAGCGCCACCCATCCCGCCAACAGCCAGCCCACCGCCGCGGTCGGCAAGCCGGTGAGGCGGGCGATGCCGCCGGCCAGCAGCTCGATCGCATCGAGCAGCGCGCGCCCGAGCAGCAACCACTGGATCGCGATCCCCTGCACGCCCGCCCACGCGCCCATCGCCGCACCGCCGAGCGCGACCGCGAAGCGGTTCCAGCCGAACAAGGCCAGCGCCCGCGAATAGAGCAGGCCCTGCATTGCGATGGCCAGCATCGGCCCGAGCCGCTGGCCCGCCGGCGACAGGGATTTGAGCCCCGCCGACAACAGCGCGACCCAGGCGACGCGCCCGCGCTCGTGCAGGCCTTCGGCGGCGCGGGTCAGCAGCAGCGCCTGCGTGGTGGCCATTCCGAGCCCACCGAGCGGCAGTTGCAGGCCGTGAACGATCGAGCCGGCGCCGACCTCGATCGCACCGGCCGCGGCGCCATACAGCCCGATGCGCTCGTAGTCGCGGCGCGCCTGCAGCACTTCGCCGAGTCGCGCGGCGGCATCGTCGGCCTCGGCATCGATGCGCACATCGAAGCGCACGCCGAGCGCGGCCTCGACCACGTCGAGCCGGCAGCGGTTGACGCCGATGAGCACCGCGGCCGGTTGCAGCGCCAGCAGGGCGCGGATGCGTTCGCAGTGGCCGCCGCCCGCGGCCTCGATCAATCCGATTTCGTCGAGCACCACCAGATCGATCGGCGAGGAGTCCGCCCGCACCGATTCCAGCCAGTCATCGAGCCGCGATTCGGCGGCAGCCAGCGCGCGATAGGGCGGGTGCAGCGACTCGTCGCGCATCAGGTAGGGGAAGCTGGCGCCACCGTGGCGCCCCAGCAGTTCCAGCGCGTAGCTCTGCGCGCCGCGACCGCTGGCTTCGCGCTCGATCGCACGCTGCACGAAGCCCTCGACGCGGACCGTGCGCGCCGCCTCGGCGGCGGCATGCGCGGCCAGCGTACTCTTGCCGCTGCCGATCGCGCCGGTCAGCGCGATCAGCAGCGGCAGCGTCGAGCCACCTTCACCGGTAGCGTCCAAGCCGGACCCGGAGGCAAGGATCAGTCGAGCGGCTGGCCGGGGCGGCCGAAGTCACTCGGCGCGGGCGGCGCCTGGATCTTCGGGACCGGGTTCTTCTCGAGTTCGGCCAGCAGCTCCTCGACCGCCCGTTCCAGCGAGGGATCGCGTCCGGCCGCGACGAGGTGCGGCGCGTCGATGACCTCGATGTCCGGCGTCACGCCCTCGTTCTCGACCGCCCACGAACCATCGGCCGCCATGAAGCGGAAGGTCGCCGCGGTGGTGCCGCCGCCATCGGCCAGGCGCGGATTGCCGGAGACGCCGATCAGCCCGCCCCAGGTGCGCGTGCCGATCAGCTTGCCCAGGCCGAGTGCGCGGAAGTAGTAGGGCAGCGCGTCGCCGCCCGAGGAGGACAGGCCGTTGATCAGCATCGCCTTGGGACCGCGGTGCGAGAGGAAGGGCTGCGCCTGCGGTTCGAGGCCGCGGCGCTTCCAGTAGTTCAGCGGCTTGCGCGCGAGGATCTCGATCATGCGGTCGGGAATGAAGCCGCCGCCGTTGTAGCGGTCGTCGACGATCAGCGCCTCCTTGGTGATCTGGCTCGGGAACTGCTTGAACAGCTCGCGATTGCCCTCGAACAGCGTGTTCGGCAGGTGGATGTAGCCGATGCGGCCACCCGAGAGGCGATCGACCATCGCGCGCCGCTGCTCCACCCAGTCGAGGTAGCGCAACTGGTCCTCCCGGGTCTGGGTCTTCACGTCGACCGTACGCGCGCCCTCGGCGCTCGCGCGCTCGTTGACGGTGAGCCGCACCACCTGGCCACCCTTGGCCTCGAGCAACTGGTAGAAATTCTTGACGCTGCGCGCATCGACGCCGTCGACCGCGATCACGTAGCTGCCGGCCTTGACGCCGACGCCGGGCTCGGCCAGCGGCGAGCGGAAGGGCTCGGACCAGTTCTGGCCGGGGAAGACCTTGGCGATGCGGAAGTAGCCGGACTCGTGCGCCTCGATCTCGGCGCCGAGGAAGCCGCCGGGCTTGCGCGCGACCTGCGGCTCGTCGCCGCGCTCGACATAGATGTGGCCGGCATTGAGCTCGCCCGCCATTTCCGAGAACAGGTAGTCGAGGTCGTTGCGGTGGTTCACGTGCGGCAGCAGCGCGGCGTACTTGGCATGGATCGCCTCCCAGTCGTTGCCGTGCAGGCCCGGGTCATAGAACCAGTCGCGCCAGATGCGCCAGCCGTCGCGCAGCATCTGCGCCCATTCGGTCGCCGGGTCGATGCGCTGGGTCAGCTTCGACAGGTCGAGCGTCTTCGAGGCGTCCTGGTCCGGCTTCACCTCGGCGATGCCGAGCTTGTCGGGGCCGGCACGGAACAGCAGCTTCTCGCCGCCCGCCGCCAGCACATAGCCGCCGACGCCACGCAGGATCGTCGAGACCTTTTCCTCGGCGAGATCGTAGAAACGCAGCTCGGCACCGCCGCCGTTGCCACCACCGGCCACGAACAGCACGCCACGCGCGTTGGCGCCGAGGCCCGCGTAGTTGCCGGCTGGCACGCCGGGTAGCGCGACCACGCGCGCATCGAAGCCTTCGACATCGAAACGGATGGCGGCGGGCTTCTCGTCCTTCTTGCCATTGCCCTCCGGCTTGGCCGCTGCATTCGGCGCCGCGATCTCGTCGCTCTTCGGCCGTCCGATGGCCGGGCCATCGGCCGCCAGCGTGGCCGCGTAGATGCGCGTGGCGTTGCTGTAGAGGTAGTTGAACTCGTAGCTGGAGAACTGCAGGTTGTGATCGCGGTTCGACAAAAAGTAGAGGTAGCGGCCCTTCGGGTCGAAGGCCGGGCTGTAGGCGTCGAAGAGGCCGAAGGTCAGCTGGCGCGCGGTGCCGCCGACCGACCAGTGCCAGAGGCGCTCGAGGCCATTGTCCTCGGTCTTCTGGTAGACGAGGTGCTGGCCGTCGGGCGACCACAGGTAGACCTCCATGTCCTCACCGACCGTGGCGGTGTCGACATCGACGGTACGGCCGGATTCCACTTCGACCACGCGCAGGCGGTTCTTCTTGTCGCCATAGGCCAGGCGCTTGCCGTCCGGCGACCACACCGGCGCGAAGCGCCAGATGTCGCCGTCGCGGGTGAGCTGGCGCGGCTCGCCACTGCCATCGCTGGCGCGCAGCCAGATCTCGTACTCGCCGGTGGCATCGGACAGATAGGCGATGCGCTGGCCATCGGGGGAGAAACTGGCGCTGATCTCGCGCGCCGCCGGTGTCATGCTGAGGTTGCGGATCTCGCCGTTCTTCGCCGGCACCGTGTAGATCTCGCCGCGGGCAGACACCAGGGCACGCTCGCCGTTCGGCGAAAGGTCCACGCTCTCGATCTGCCCGGCGACGTTCTTGATCACCGGCAGGCGATGGGGACGGTCGCCGACCAGGCGCACCGGGACCTCGGCGAGCTTGTTGTCGGCGGGCGTGTACAACCACAGCTTGCCGGCCTGCTCGAAGGTGATCGCATCGGCACCGGCGCTCGGCCAGAGCACGTCATAGTCGCGGAAATCCGTCACCTTGCTGGCTTCGCCGCCCTGCGGGGAAATCCGCCACAGGTTCAAGGTGTACTCGCGATCGGAGGTGAAGTAGATCGCATCACCGACCCAGACCGGCTTGTTGTCGGTGCCGCGGTGATCGGTCAGTTGACGCGAATCGTTCTTCTCGAGGTCATAGATCCAGACGTCCTGCGCGCGACCCCCGCGGGTGCGCTTCCAGGTGCGGAACTCGCGGTCGATCGGCGTGTAGACGTACTTCGTCCCGTCCGGTGAGAGCATGCCGCCACCGGTCTCCGGTACCGGCAGCGCCTTTTCCATGCCGCCGGCGAAAGGCACGAGGTAGGGCACACCGCCGCGCTCGTCGAGCGGAAAGCGGTTCATGCGCACCAGGATGTGCTCGCCATCGGGCGTCCAGTCGAGCACGCGGTAATCGAAGCCGCCGCGCGGCGGCATCGGACCGACATCCGTGTACCAGGTGAGCTGGCGCGGCGCGACCGAGCCGTCGGCCGGCATCACCCAGACCTGGCGGGTGCCGGAGTACTCGGCCGAATACGCGATCCAGCGGCCGTCCGGGGAGAACTTCGGGAACAGCTCCAGGCCCTCGTGCGAGGTCAGGCGCGTCGCCACCCCGCCGCTGCGCGGCACCGTGTAGATGTCGCCGGCGTGGACGAAGGCGATGTGGGTGGCCGAAACATCGGGATAACGCAGGATGCGCGCGTCCTCGGCGAGGACGGCAGGTGCGGGCAGCGCGAGCAGTGCGGCGAGCAGGAGGCGAGGTACAGGCATGACAGGCCCCGGATGGCAGACGAGCGCCCGAGCATAGGCGCCCGGCGCGGGGCTGGGGTGTGCCGGAAGGGGTGAGCGGCTCGAGGAGCGGGGCTGGGGGCTGGGGCGGGTTGAACCTGGGTTCGGGCGGGCCTTGGCGCTTTCCCTCAGCGATTCATCAGCCACAAGGTCGCATTGAGCACACTCGCGAAACCCACCCAGGCCAGGTAGGGCAGCAGCAGCGCGGCGGCGAGGCGATCGACGCGGAAGAAGGCGCGCATCGTCAGCACGATCAGCACCGCCAGCGTCAGGATCACGACGAGCGCCGGTCCGGGCGCATGCAGGCCGAAGAACACCGGGGTCCACAGCGCGTTCAGTGCGAGCTGCGCCCACCACCAGCGCAGGGCGACCGATACCGCGGGCACCGGCCCACGCCGCCAGATGCGCCAGGCAGCAAAACCCATCAGCAGGTAAAGCGTGGTCCACACCGGCCCGAACAGCCAGTTCGGTGGCTGCCAGGAAGGCTTTTCGAGCGCCGCGAACCAGGCATCGGGCGGCCACATCGCGCCGGTCGCGGCGGCGGCGAAGGGCACGAGCAGCCAGGGAATCAGGTGCCAGGTCGGGCGCATGGGTGGGATCCGGGTACAGGACAGGCTGAGATGCTGTCACGTCGGCGGTGACCATGGGGTCGCGACCGGCGTTGTGGGAGCGCCCTTGTGGCGCGATCGAAGTGCCCCTCGTCCCATCGCGCGACAAGCGCGCTCCCACATCCTCAGTGCGAGCCTTTCCGAGTCCCGGGTCCCGGGTCCCGGGTCCCGCAAACTAAAGCACCCGCGCATCCTTCCGGTACAGCCACGGCCGCATGATCAGCGCCAGCACGATGCCGTTGAGGAAGCCCGAGACGTGCGCCCACCAGGCCACGGTGCCACTGCCGGAGGCCAGGGTCTCGAGCAACTGGAACAGCAGCCAGATGCCGATCAGGTGCAGCGCCGGCACGCGCACCAGCTGGAAATAGAGCCCGAGCGGCAGGATGACGCCCAGGCGCGAACGCGGGTAGAGCAGGATGTAGGCGCCGATCAGCGCCGAGACGGCACCGGAGGAACCGATGATCGGCGCGCTCTGCAATGGCGAGGCCAGGGCGGCGAAGAGATTGGCCGCACCGCCGGCAACGATGTAAAGCGTCAACATCCGGGAGGCGCCCAGCGAGCGCTCCACCGCGCCGCCGAAGAGCATCAGGAACAGGAGGTTGCCGATCAGGTGCGTCCAGTCGCCGTGCACGAAGAGCGCCGTGACCAGGCGCAATCCCCCCTCGCCGGCGAGGTCACGCAAGTCGGAGCGCAGCTCGGCCGGGACGGTCCCCCAGGCTTGCACCAGGTGCGCGCGCTCCTCGGGCGCCGAGAAGGCCTGCAACAAGGCCACGGCGATGCAGGCGAGGACCAGCAAGGGCGTAGCCCAGCGCCAGCGCCGTTTCGGCTTCTCGTCGATATGGACGAACACCCGCGAGCGCCCGCCGCCAGGCCCGAGGCCGCCTCAGAAGGTCTGGCGCGGCAACAGGAAACGCTGGCCGCGAAACTCCAGGACGACGCCGTCGGCGACGATGTCGACCAGGTTCAGATCCGGGCCCAGCGCGGGCGTGGCCTGGGTGTAGCGCTTGCCGTTGAGCACGACGAAGCGCTCCTCGGCGAGCCGGCTGTACACGTGCATGGTCAGCTCGAGCTTGGGCAGCTCGCGGCGCGTGGCGTAGGCGAGTTCGTGGACCGCGGGGACCGTGTGGTCCGATTCCGGTGGCGCACCGGCTGCCTCCGGTGCCAGCACGGGCACAGTCGTCGCGACGGGCGCGGTATCGACGACGACCGGGCTCGCCGCCGGCTGCGGCGCGGGCGCGGGCGTGGTCGGCACCGGCTTTTGCTCCACCACCGGCATGGGCGTCGGTGCCGCGGCAGCCGGCGCAGCCACCGGCGCCGGTGCCGGCGAAGTGGCGACGTCCTTCGGCGGCTCCTTGTCTCCCGGCACAGGCACACCAGGATTCTGGGCGTCCGCCGGTGGAACCAGGACGACGACGGTCGGCGTGAAGTTGAGGCTGCGATCAGGAACACCGGCACCACCGCCGGACACACGCTGCGCCGGACGCAAGGCGTCGACGCCACCGAGCGCCGCGGCACCCTGCTCCGGGCTCATCGGCAGGGATTCGCGCTCGGAGGCCCCGGGCATGGTGGCGAAGCGTTCGGGCATCGCCGGCGGCGCAAGGGCAACGCTGACCGGCGCAGCCGTCTCGTCCATCTCGCCCGCCCCCGGCGCGCTCATGTTCGGCTCGGGAGGGGCGGTCCCGGTGTCGCCACCGGCCTCCGCGAGCGCGGGCGTCGCCCCGTCTACACCCGGACGGCCCTGCACCCACCAGACACCCGCCAGCCCGGCGCAGAGCACCACGGCACCTGCACTGGCTGCCCAGACCGGCACGCGCCGTTGTGCCCGACGCGGCAGGTACAGGGGCGAATGCAGGCCGGGAGGCTGGCCACGCCGCCGCTCTTCTTCCGACTTCTTCAGGGCATCGAGGATCAGCGACATGGCATTGAACTCAGGTTGTCGGGCGCACGCGGGCGCTCACGGCCGCGCCAGGCGCGGACCCTGGGGATCATAACTGGCCAGAGCCATCTGCGTTTCCGGCCCGGCGATGCCATCCGCCAGCAGTCCCAGCCGCAATTGCAGGCGGCGCAGCCGGCGGTCGAGATCGGCATCGAAGAGATCCAGCGCATCGGCCTTGCCATCCAGTCCCTGTTGGACCTCGGCCAGCGCCAGACGTTCCCGCAACCACAGGACGCCGGGACCGCTGTCGCCCAATCGCAGGCGCGGCGGCAGGTCGGCCGTGCCCCGCCACAGCACGCGATAGTCACCGAGCCAGTGCAGTTCGAGCAGGCCACGCGGCACCGTCACCGACTCTCCGCCGAGGAACAGCGTCACGCGCTGTTCGTCGAGGGCGGTCAGCAGCGCCGACGCGAATCCGCCCTCGCGACGCAGGCGCAGCATCACCGGGCGATCGAGCGCCGCGATGCGCGTCAGCGGGCCATTGGCACGAAAGCAGTTCAGGGGATGGTTGGCGGGCCCGGCGCAGTCGGCAAGCCGCGCCAGGCTCTCCTCGTCGATCGTGATGCCCCACAGATCGGCGTAGCGGCGCCAGGCGCCGGCATCGAGGTCGCTGGCTTCCGCCAGCAGCCGCGCGAAGGCCTGTTGCGGCGACTCGGCGGGAGCCACCGGCACCGAGGCGATGGCCTCGGCGGCCGGCTGCGGCGTCCGCGGCCAGTACCAGGCCGCTGCCGCCAGGGCCAGCAGCAGGCTGGCGACCAGCGCATAGCGCAGGCGCCGCCGTCGCGACTGGCCGCCGAGCAAGGCTTCGTCGGCGGCTTCGTGGACGACCCGCTCGCTGATGTTGTCGAGCGAGCGCGCATAGCCGGCCACCAGCGCGCGGTCCGCGATGACGTTGATCAGCCTCGGCACGCCACCCGAGCGCTTGTGCAGCGCGCGCAGGGCAAGGCGGGTGAAGGGCACGCGCTCGCTGCCGGCCACATGCAGGCGGTGGCGCACATAGGCCTCGCTCTCCTCGGCATCGAGCGGCGTCAGGGGGTAGCGCGCGGTGATCCGCTGCGCGAGCTGGCGCAGGTCCTCGCGGTCGAGCAGATCACGCAGCTCGGGCTGCCCGAGCAGGATGATCTGCATCAGTTTCTGGGTCGCGGTCTCGAGATTGGTCAGCAGGCGCACCTGCTCCAGGGCATCGACGGCGAGGTTCTGCGCCTCGTCGATGATCACCACGACGCGCTCGCCATCGGCATGCGCCTTCAACAGGAAGGCATTCAGGCGGTCGGTCAGTGCCTTGATGCTGCCGCCGTGCTCGCCATGCTCGATGCCCAGTTCCTGGCAGATGCTCTCCAGCAACTCCACCGGGCTCATGCGGGGATTGAGGATCAACGCGACGCGCGTCTTCTCCGGCAACTGCTCGAGCAGCAGGCGGCACAGCGTGGTCTTGCCGGTGCCGACCTCGCCCGTGAGCTGCACGAAGCCGCCCGCCCCGCCCTGGCCGGCGCCGTAGAGCAGGTGGGCGAGACCATCCCGGTGACGCTCGCTCAGGTAGACGAAGCGCGGGTCCGGGGTGATCGAGAAGGGGGCCTCGCTGAGGCCGTAATAGTCGAGATACATCCGTCGATTGTAGCGGTGCGGAAAGGCACCGACGCAGCGTTTGGACCACCCGGACGGGCAGAGGTTCCCGCCTGCATGGCGCCGTGACCGGCGAGCGGCTACGCTGTCGGCATGCTGATCCGCTTCCTCCTTGCGCTCCGCGCCGCCGGTCTGAAGACCGGGCTCACCGAGTTCCTCGCGCTGCTGGCGGCGCTCGAGGCCGGTGAGGGGCGGCTGTCGATCGAGGACTTCCACGCCCTCGCGCGCGCCGTGCTGGTCAAGGACGAGGGCCTGTACGATCGCTACGACCGTGCCTTCGCGGCCTTTTTCGAGGGCATCGCCGAGGCGGTGCCGGACTGGCTGGCCGGGATTCCCGAGGAATGGCTGCGCGCCGCGCTCGGGCGCGAGCTCAGCGACGAGGAAAAGGCGCGTATCGAGGCGATGGGCTCGCTGGAGAGGCTGCTCGAGGAACTGCGCCGGCGCATGGAGGAGCAGAAAGGGCGCCATGCCGGGGGCAATCGCTGGATCGGCACCGGCGGCACCTCGCCCTTCGGCCACGGCGGCTACAACCCCGAGGGCATCCGCATCGGCGGCAAGGGTGGCCAGGGGCGGGCGGTGAAAGTGTGGGAAAAGCGCGAGTACCGCAACCTCGACGAGGAGGTCGAGCTCGGACGCCGCAATTTCCAGATGGCGCTACGTCGATTGCGCCGCTTCGCCCGCGAGGGCGCGGCCGAGGAGCTGGATCTGGACGGCACCATCGAGGCCACGGCACGCAATGCCGGCTGGCTGGATGTGCAGATGCGTCCGGAGCGGCGCAACGCGGTGAAGCTCTTGCTCTTCATCGACATCGGCGGCTCGATGGACGAGCACGTCCGGGTCTGCGAAGAGCTGTTTTCGGCCGCACGCGCCGAGTTCAAGCACCTCGAGCACTTCTATTTCCACAACTGCCTGTACGAGCACGTCTGGAAGGACAACCGCCGGCGCTGGCAGGAATCGACGCCCACCGCCGAGCTGCTCCACAAGTACAACGCCGACTGGCGGGTGATCTTCGTGGGCGATGCCAGCATGAGCCCCTACGAGCTGACCCAGCCCGGCGGCTCGGTCGAACACTGGAACGAAGAGGCAGGGATCACCTGGCTGCGCCGGGTGCTGGCCACCTGGCCGCGTGCCGCCTGGCTGAACCCGGCCGAGCAGCCTTACTGGTCGTACACGCCGACCATCGGGATGATCCGCGAGCTCTTCGACGAGCGCATGTTCCCGCTGACACCGGCCGGCATCGGTGAGGCCATCGCCGCGCTCAAGAGGCCGCGCGCGGCACCACTGGTTGAGGCGTGAGGGCCTCCCGCTTTCCGTAGGAGCGCGCTCTGCGCGCGATCGGCCTTGCGGCGAACCCCCATCGCGCCC
>JANJUH010000119.1 GCA_024710675.1 Lysobacterales bacterium | reverse complement strand
CCAGCAAGGGCGGCGTGGTCGGCATGACGCTGCCGATGGCGCGCGAACTGGCGCGCTTCGGCATCCGCGTCGTCACCATCGCGCCCGGCATCTTCATGACGCCGATGGCCGGCGGCATGCCGGACGACGTCAAGGCTGCGCTCGAAGCCACCGTGCCCTTCCCGGCGCGCCTCGGCGACCCCGCCGAATTCGCCGACGCGGTCTGCTTCGTGCTCCGCAACCGCTACATGAACGGCTCGGTGCTGCGCCTCGATGGCGCCGCGCGTCTGCAGGCCAAGTAGGAGCGCCCTCTGGGCGCGATCGCCGCCAACCGACGAACTGACGAAGCTCAAGCAGACGGGGCCACAAGGCAGCGACCCAAAATCGCGCCCAGAGGGCGCTCCTACGTCTCGACATGGATCACCACTGAGGCATTCCCATGAAAGCAACCGACATCAAGCGCGGCACCGTCGTCGAGTACCAGGGCAAGTACTGGCAGGTTCGTGACATCGAACGCAGCGCACCGACCGGCCGCGGCGGCAACACCACCTTCCGCTTCACGCTGTACCTGGTCGGCGCCGAACAGAAGGTCGACGTCAGCCTGCGTGCCGACGACGAACTGACCGAAGCCGAACTGATCCGCCGCGACGCCAGCTTCTCGTACATGGACGGCGACAACTACGTGTTCATGGATATCGAGGACTACACCCAGTACACGCTGTCACCGACACAGGTCGGCGAGCTGCCGCTGTACTCGGTGGACGGCAACCTCGAGGGGCTGCAACTGATGCTGATCGACGGCGAACCGGTGGGCCTGAAGCTGCCGCCATCGGTCGAACTGGAAGTCGTCGACACCGCGCCCTACGTCAAGGGTGCCTCGGCGACCGGCCGCGCCAAGCCGGCCAAGCTGTCGACCGGCCTCGAGATCGCCGTTCCCGAGTACATCGAGAACGGCGTGCGCGTGAAGGTCAACACCGAGACCGGCGAGTACTCCGGCCGCGCCTGACCCAGCTCCGCTCGCGGCTTCAGAGCAAGCCTGACGCCGCGAGCAGCGCCCCGCCCGCCAGCGCCAGCCAGCGCCCGCGCGGATCGATCAGTCCGTAGACCACCGACGACAGGCCCAAGGCCACAGCGATGGCGCGCCACTCCTGGGCGCTCAGCGAGGCCAGGATCAGCCCCATCGCCAGCACGCCGATCAGCGGCAGCAGCGGACCACCGGGCAGCACCAGCGGCTGGCCGCCACCACTGGCGCCACGCGCCTGCAAGCGCCAGGCGGCGATGCAGACCAGCAGGTAGAGCAAGCCCACCGCGCCGCCCGAGACCAGTGCCAGCGAGGTGAAGTCACCCCAGAGCGCCAGCAGCAGCGCGACCGCAGCGTGGACCAGCACCGCCACCACCGGCACGCGCGTGCGCGGGTGGATCCAGCCCAGCAGCGCCGGCAACTGGCGATCGCGTCCCAGTGCGTACAGCAGGCGCGAGTTGCCGAGCACATTGCCCTGCAGGTAGCCGAGCATCGATACCGCCGCACCCACCAGCAGCAGGCCGAAAGCCGGCCCCCACAGCGCGCCCGCGGTACTCGCCAGCGGCGTGCGGTCGCCAGCCAGCGCCGGCCCGAGCACGCCACCGGCGGTCACCTGCAAACCCACATAGAGCAGGATGACGAAGGCGATCGCACCGAAAGCCGCGCGCGGCACTGTCCGCGCCGGGTCGCGCACCTCGCCACTGGGCACCAGCGCGCTCTCCATGCCGGCATAGGCGAACAGCACCAGCACCAGCGCGGTGCCGAAAGCGGCAGGCTCCGGCCATGCGGGAACCGCCAGGTTCGCCGGCTCGACGAACCAGATCCCGACCAGCACCAGGCCCACCAGCGGGATCAACTTCGCCGCCGCCAGCACACCGATCGCGCGGGCGCCGAGATACACACCCTTCAGATTGAGCGCCGCGAACAGCGCGAACAGCGCCGCCAGCAAGACGCCACGACCCGGCCCCTCGCCCAGCACTGGCCACAGGCGCCCGGCCTGGTCGACCAGCGCCGAGGCGACGCCGGCGCAGCCGGTGACATTCGAGATCCAGGTCAGCGCACCGCAAACGAAACCCGCGAACGGTCCGAAGGCCTCGCGGCCGTAGCTGTACGGTCCACCGGTTGCCGTCGCGCGACTGCCCGCCGCGGCAAAGCACAACACCACCGGGATCATCAGCAGCGCGCCGGCGACAAAAGCCCACGGCGCTGCCGCCCCCAGCGTCCCGGCCAGGCTTCCCGGCAAAGCGAAGATGCCGCCACCGACAATGATGTTGACCACCGCAGCCGCCAGCAACAGCGTACCGAAGGCACGGACCAGGTTCTCGTCGTCGTGGCGGGCGTCCATGCGGGCCTTCATCGGGGAGTCGCCCGGAGACTAGCCGAGCGCGAGGGCTTCGCGGCGTCAAGGATCACCGCGGGACCCGGGACCCGGGACCCGGGACCCGGGAGAGCATCACCAAAGCAATGTGGGAGCGCCCTTTTGGCGCGACTTCGGGGCGGCACGATCGCATGTCCATACGCCCCACATCTCGGACCAGGCACCTCAACCCCAACACTCGTCCCCCCGGCGCAGGCCGGGGTCCAGTGCTCTTGGCCGAAGTCCCGCGGCGGGTTTATCCGGATTCCGGCCTCCGCCGGAATGGCGGCGTCTTCCCTTTGTCCTCAATCGCGCATCCACCCCACTCAAAACCAAACCACCAGCGCCACCGCCAGCCCCGCATAGATTGCAATCACCGTCCAGAAATACGCCGGCGATGCGCTCCGCTCGACCAGCCGCGCACCCGGCCCGGCCTTGGCCCACACCTCACCCGCCCAGGCGGCATACCCGGTGTACAAGGCCAGGCCGAACCCGATGGCATCGAACATTCCCGTCCCTCCCTTCAACAGGCTCCACAGCCTCGACCGACACCCGGAACGGGCGTCACCACGCCCACACCACGCTGGCCGCAACCACCAGGTCCACGTCCGCACCCGGGGGCACCAGTTTCACCCGCAATTCGGCGCCATCCGTCCATCGCAAGCCCGCTACCACACCCACGACGGGCACCACGTCACCGAGCGTGGGGATGCCATGTTCACGCCGCAACCTTGGCGCCAGTTCGGCATAACGCGCCAACCCGCCAAGCACGCCGACGCGCGCCTGCATTCCGCCGGCGCTTCGCCACACCTCGCGTGACAGTGTGCTGGCGAGATAAGGCGCGATCTCCTCGTAGCTGTTCCGGAACACGCCCATCTCGAAGGCCGATTCGCACTGGTCGCACCAATCCGTGGGGCGACGCCAGCCGATGCCCAGTCCCGGATTGAAGCCCTCGAGATCGGCGTCTCCGACATGGGCCGAGCCCACGAAAAGCACGGCATAGCGCACGGAGGCCGCCGGCACCGGCTCAGGCATCCCTTGCGCCGCCAGTGGCATCGCCATCGCTGCAGCGAGCACACCTCCGAGAAACCGCAAGACCACATCCCGCATTGCCGGAACCCCAGTCATCCGTTGCAATCCTCCACCCTCCTCCGCCTTTCGTCCACGCGATTTGTGCGGCGCAACATGCGACACTCCGCGCACTTCACGCACGGGGGCCGACGATGCTCTATCACCTGCACGAGTTCCAGCGCTCGCTGGCCAGCCCCTTCGTCGCCTTCTCCGACGCCGCCGCCAAGATGTACTCGCAACCTTCCAGCGTGCTGTCGCGCCTGCCCGGAGCGCCGCGCGTCGCGGCCGCCTTCGAGCTGGTCTATCGCATCGGCAAGGACTACGAGAAACCCGAGTTCGGCATCCGTACCGTCGAGGCCCACGGCCACACCGTGCCGATCATCGAGTACACGGTGCTTGAGAAACCCTTCTGCCGGCTGATCCGCTTCAAGCGTTTCTCGGACGATCCGAAGACCGTCGAGGATCTCAAGGACGATCCGCCGGTGCTCGTCGTGGCACCACTGTCAGGGCATCACTCGACCCTGCTGCGCGACACCGTGCGCACGCTGCTGAAGGACCACAAGGTCTGGATCACCGACTGGGTGGACGCGCGCATGGTGCCGGCCGAGGTCGGGCCCTTCCACCTCGAGGACTACATCGACTACATCCGCGAGTTCATGGCGCACATCGGCGTCGAGCGCCTGCACGTGGTCAGCGTCTGCCAGCCGACGGTGCCGGTACTGGCCGCGGTCTCGCTGATGGCGGCCGCCGGCGAACCGACGCCACGCTCACTGACGATGATGGGCGGCCCGATCGACACCCGCCGCAGCCCGACCAAGGTCAACGACCTCGCCACCACCAAGCCGCTGTCCTGGTTTCGCCACAGCGTGATCCACGAGGTGCCGCGCAACTATCCTGGGCACCGTCGCCCTGTGTATCCCGGCTTCCTGCAGCACACCGGCTTCCTGGCAATGAACCCCAGCCGGCACTTCAGCTCGCACTGGGACTTCTACCAGGACCTCATTCGCGGCGACCTTGAGGACGCCGAATCACACCGGCGCTTCTACGACGAATACAACGCCGTGCTCGACATGCCCGCCGAGTACTACCTCGATACCATCCGCATCGTCTTCCAGCAACACCTGTTGCCGCGTGGCGAGTGGCGCGTGCGCGGGGAGCCGGTCAAGGTCGGCGCCATCCGCGACACCGCGCTGTTCACCATCGAAGGCGAACTGGACGACATCTCGGGCCTCGGCCAGACCGAAGCGGCGCTGGGCCTGGCCAGCGGGGTGCCGGAAGAGCGCAAGAAGCACCTGACCGCCAAGGGTGCCGGTCACTACGGTATCTTCAGCGGCAAGCGCTGGCGCGACGTGATCTATCCCGAAGTGCGCGACTTCATCCGCGCGCACGGGTGAGCGGAAACGCAACGAAGATCCGCCGACTTGCTTCGCGCTACAGCCCAGCTCTACCTGTAGGAGCGCCCTCCGGGCGCGAAGGCACTCGCCCCACACCCTGATCGCGCCCGTAGGAGCGCCCTGTGGGCGCGAATCGACCCGCGCAGAGATCCCATTCGCGCCCGGAGGGCGCTCCTACCCCTCAACGCCCCAGCGCCGCCTCGATCGCCCCGAGCAGCTCCTCGGAATCCGGCTTGACCTTGCTCGGGTACGACTGGATGACCTGCCCATCCTTGCCGATCAGGTACTTGTGGAAGTTCCAGCCCGGCTCCTGGCCGGTCGCTTTCGCCAGCTCAACGAAGAGCGGATCGGCATCCTTGCCCTTCACCGAGACCTTCTGGAACATCGGGAACTGCACGCCATAG